>CAYGTK010000136.1:0-11954 GCA_964352775.1 uncultured Chitinophagaceae bacterium | reverse complement strand
TGTAGAAACAGGTAAGCAAAGTGCCGCAAAAGCAAAAGAGATGGCTAAATACAAAAAAAAGGCAGCGTAAAGCTGTAACACCTGATTGAAAAACGGGTCTAATTGTTAAAGCTGGTTTATACCCAGTAAACAGGAATTTTTATCAAAATAATTTATAACTAAACATCAAAACAATGAAAAACTTAATCGCACTAGCGGCCATCTTGATTATGGGCTTGGGCTTCCAAAAGGCTAATGCCCAAAGTGCCAATGCCATTGTCACTAAAACCCAAGTAATTAATGCTTCGGCAGATGATGTGTGGGAGCGTCTTCGTCAATTAGATAAACTGGAAGAAATTATACCTGATTTTTTAGCCAACTCCTGGTTAGTAGGTGGTGCAAAACCAGGTGTGGGAGTTCAGAGAAGCTGCTCAGCTCCAGATGCTAAAAAAGGCGAAGCATCTTACACAGAAACGATAGTAGAATACGACGACGAAAAGCGTTTTTATTCTTATGCAGTGGTAGGTGTGCCAGCAAAAAACATGGTCAATTCCTTTAAAGTGGTAGACCTTGGTTACAACCGTTGTATGGTTGTTTGGAATTCTTCAGGATGGGAGTTTATGGAAAACCCGCAGATGACCAAAGAACAGTTTTTAGGGTTCCTAAATTCGGCAGGAGATGCTATGATGGCGGGACTATTTCGTTTGCATAATAACAAATCATAAGAACCACTGAATGTACCGCTTCGGGTGGCTAATGCAAGCTCCCGAAGCGGTACTTATTTGTAATGAAGCAACTACTTCTTTTAGCAATCCTTTTACCCAATTTGGTATTGGGTCAAGTTACCAGCCGAACTATTAACAGCTCGCATTTAGGCAGACGTGTGCAGGTGTTTTATTACGATGCTGTGCCTAGCAGCACAAAAAAGCCAGCGATATACTTAACGGACGGTAAAAAATTTATAGACAATGGTGGGTTAGATTCAATTATATCGTTAACCTTAAGAGGCAGTATTCCACCAGCCTACTATGTTTTTGTTAGTAGCTATGATGTTGATGATAGCAGCATAGATTACCGAAATGAGTACTTCTTCTCTAATCCAGATTACATTGCCTTTTTTGAGCAAGAATTAATACCAGCGATGGAGAAAATGGATATGGGAAAGTCCTTCACCCCCTACGAACGATTATTGGTAGGTATTTCATTCGGAGGTTTAAATGCAGCCTATTTTTCTGCAAAATCGGTGAACCTGTTTCAAAACTTCGCGCTCCTTTCACCAGTTACTTACCCGCGCCCAGCAGTTCTTCAGGATATAGTTTTTTCGCAAAATAGAGACTTAAGAATATTTCTATCAACAGGGCAGAATGACGCCGAAAAGTATGTTGCCCCACTAAAAAGTATGTATTCAGGCAAGGGTTATACCATCAAGTTGTTGCATACCGACGGAGGTCATGATTTCGAAAACTGGAATAGTCAATTAAAGCAGTTAATCAATTTTTTCTTTCCATCCTTCGGTGATGAATAACATCTTCTGCCCTCGCATTTTAACTTACCTAAAAAGAAATACCATTGTTATCAAACACCAAATCCCGTCTTAAAACTTCACCTTACTTTCCCAAACTGTTTTTTAAAAGCTTGCGTTACATTTGCTAATCATCAACCAAATCATGATTAGACTTTGGCGTTTTGTAGTATTTGCTTTGCTGCTATTGCTAGCTCAAAGCACTAATGCCCAATTGTTTGAGGGGCGTATAGTTGATCAATTGCGCAACCCCATAGAGGGTGCGCATGCCATTAATACAACAAGCGGTCAGCATGCGCATAGTAATGCCAATGGCTTCGCTCGCCTAAAGGTTAAGCAGGGTGATACGCTTTCGTTCAGTCATATTGGGTTTGAGCGTAAACAGGTAGTCATTACTCCCGATACCGAGCTGAGCAATCAGGTTATTTTTCTTCAAGATGCCGAGCTACAGTTAGAGCAGGTAATCATCTCCAACCAAACCTATAGTACCAATCAGATCAGCAGGATAGATCTGGATGTGTTTCCCGTTCAAAATTCGCAAGAGGTGCTGCGTTCGGTACCAGGCCTAATCATTGGGCAACATGCTGGTGGGGGAAAGGCCGAGCAGTTGTTTTTAAGAGGTTTCGATATTGATCACGGTACGGATATTAAGCTTACGGTAGACGGTATGCCAGTAAACATGGTGTCGCATGCCCACGGGCAGGGCTATGCCGATCTTCACTTTCTAATTCCTGAAACAATTGATAAAATAGACTTCGGTAAAGGCCCTTACTATGCACAGCACGGTAACTTTAACACGGCAGGTTATGTAGATTTCAAAACCAAAGAACAGCTGGATAACAGCCTAGTGCAACTGGAGTACGGTAGCTTTAATACCTTCCGCTTACTGGGTATGTTTAACCTGTTAGAAAAAGTGCAAAAGCACGACCTATACTGGGTAGGGGAGTACAATGCCAGCGACGGCCCTTTCGATTCGCCGCAGAATTTCAATCGCATCAATACCCTGCTGAAGTACAGCACATCTATACTGAACGATCAGAAGTTTTCCCTAACGGCATCGTACTTTACCAGTAAGTGGGATGCATCGGGACAAATTCCCCAGCGTGCAGTTGATTCGGGATTGATTGGTCGGTTTGGGGCCATTGACGATACGGAGGGGGGAAACACTTCGCGCATCAATTTCAGTGGAACGTATACCAAATACCTCAATAGCAATGCCTCGGTAAAAAGCACCTTTTTCTACTCCAGGTATCAGTTTGAGTTGTATTCCAATTTCACCTTCTTCTTAGAAGATTCCATTAATGGTGACCAGATAAAGCAACTGGAAGATCGCGACATATTTGGCTTTCAAAGTGAGTTTACCCAAAACTGGACCAAAGGCGAAACAACCATACTACTTAATGCTGGCGTAGGATTTAGATACGACGATGTAGACGACAATCAGCTTTCGCGAACGCTTAACAGGCAGACTTTGCTCGAGCGCTTGGCCTTTGGCGATGTAGATGAGACCAACCCTTATGCTTTTGTTAGCTCTACCATTGGCGGTAAAAAGTGGTCGCTTACCCCAGGGCTGCGGATAGACTACTTTACCTTTAATTATGTTGATCGCTTAGATACGCTGTACAGCACCCAATCGCAACAGCAGTTTATTGCCAGCCCCAAATTGAACTTTGCCTACATCCCTAAAAGTTGGGCGCAGCTTTATGTGAAAACAGGGCTGGGTTTCCACTCTAACGATACCCGCGTGGTCGTGGCCCAAAGTGGAGAAGAAATACTGCCCTACGCAATTGGTACCGATGTAGGGGTGAACCTAAAGCCAGCACCTAAACTCTTTTTAAACATAGCCTTTTGGTACTTGCACTTGCAGCAAGAGTTCGTATATGTAGGCGATGCCGGTATAGTAGAGCCTAGCGGAAAAACCCGCCGATTGGGGGTAGACGTAAGTGCCCGCTACCAGCCGCTAAAGTGGTTGTTTTTTAATGTAGATGCCACCTACACCCATGCCCGATCTATTGAGGAAGCAGTGGGGCAAGATTATATTCCCCTAGCGCCAATATGGACCACCGCGGGTGGGGTATCCATAGAAAGTAAGTTTGGGTTAACCGCCGCTTGGCGATTTAGGTACATTGCCGATAGACCGGCCAACGAGGATAACTCCATAAATGCCCCCGGCTATTTTGTGGCCGACATGAACATCAACTACGCCATTAAGCGATTTGTATTTGGTATCTCCATCAACAACCTGTTCAACACCGAATGGAACGAAACGCAATTTGCCACCGAATCGCGCCTAGGCATAGAAACCGAACCCGTAGAAGAAATACACTTTACCCCCGGCACCCCATTTTTTGTGAAGGGTAGTTTGGGGATTAGGTTTTGATAGCAAGCGCATCAGCAAAATAGTAACCGAACTGCAAGACAAAACCCAAAAAGCCAAGTCGGGCGAGTTGGAGTTGGTTGATGAGGATGAGCACGATTTTAGTGCTAAGTTGTAAGTATTACCACGTTCCAACTTATTACCTAATAACTCCGCTAAGGCAAACGAAAACAATTTCCAGCTAAGCTGTTTATCTTTCCAGTATGAAAGAAGGTAAGTGGCCAACGTTCGATAAGATTGTGAGTTTACCCATAGAGGAACTAGAAAACTTGCTAAAAAAAGACCTACCAGGCGAAACTTGGGCTCTCGTAGCTAGTACTTTGCTAACAGACTATTCAAATAGTCATTTACCTGAAAAGATGCCACCCTTGCTAGAGCAGTTTTTAGCCTATGGCATTGCCCATAACGATAAGAAGATCCACGCAAGGGCCTACTTGCACTATAGCTCTTACTATAAAGGGCAGCATCAATTTACCGATTGTTTCAAATCGTTAGAAAAAGCTACTGCTTTAGCAAAAGAATTGGAAGGTGAGAGCTTACTGATGGCTGTGCTTACCGGCACTGCTGCAGCGTACTCTGAGGTGGGCATGGCTAGTAAGGCACATGAATTGATAAAGGAAGTTTACAACAGAACAAAGGAAAGCACTGGAAAGAATGTTATAGATGCATTCAATTTGGGTCAATCGTACTATAAGCTGGGCGAGTATGAAAAGGCTTTACCTTATTTAAAAGAGGGCTTACAACTATCTGAAGCTGTTACAGCCAAACAATCTAAATTGAATATACTTTCCACGCTTGCATCTACCTATACCAAATTGGAACAGGCCGATGAAGCCCTTGACTCCGCAAACAAATTAGCCCATTGGGCTGAGGTATTTGATATAGAGTATTTTAAAAATGGAGCCTTTTTCCATTCTAGCCAAGTGTATTTACAACAAGGCATGTGGCAGCAAGCATATGATGCAGCGATAAAAGCCTACCCAGGTTTTAAAGCGCCACAAGATAGTTCAACTGCCAAAAAATGTAGCCTTACTTTGTATAGAAGCTGTGTAGAGCTGAAGCGGTTTGAAGAAGCCACCACCTATGCCGACCAGCACTTAGCGCAACAAGATTCCTGGCAAATGGAAGAGGGTAAAAAAATAGCGCGAAATTTTGATCTTCAGATAGAAATGGAACGCCGCGAAGCCCAGCACCAAAAAGAACTGGGCGAAGCCCGCCTAAAAACCTTGGCCATGTTGGCCAACGAAATGGCCCACGAAATACAAAACCCCCTCAACTTTGTAAACAACTTTAGCGAAGTGAATGGGGAGATGATAGACGAGATACTAGCATCGCACTCTGTAGAAGAGATACACGAAATAGCCACCGACCTAAAAAGCAACGCCACCATCATTCTCGACCACGGCAAGCGCATCAGCAAAATAGTAACCGAACTGCAAGACAAAACCCAAAAAGCCAAGTCGGGCGAGTTGGAGTTGGTTGATGAGGATGAGCACGATTTTAGTGGGAAGTCGTAATCTTGTATTAAGCCTACTTCATTTTGCCTTTTCCATTTAAATAATTGGCTAACTTTTAACTATGGAACAAAACCCGATGTTGATCGCTCTACTAGGTGAATATCACCGTGCCGCTAAAGACTTTAAGACAGTATTGACTAAAATCCCCCAAGCGGTGTTTGAAGCCATAAAGGAAGGTGAACATAGCGATCCTGATTGTCTATCCATCCAAACAATTGCGCAACACGTGGTGCGTTCAGGATTTGGCTATGCCAGCTATATAAACACCACCAATAATAGAGGGGTAGTAACGTATCCCAAACAGATCACCACACCACTACAAGCCGCAGAAGGTATTGAGCAAATGTTGAAGTTCACAGAAGAAGCTCTTAATGGCATGTGGCATCGATCTGACGAACAGCTTGCCAGCTATAGTTTTGAAACCTCGTGGCAAGTGAGTTATGATATTGAGCAGCTTTTGGAACATGCTATAGTACATGTGTTGCGCCACCGCAGGCAAGTAGAAGCTTATGCCAAACAAGCTGATCAACCAGTCAATTAACATTCAACCCTAGGCGCTGGCTTGAGTGATGTTGGGCTCTATTTTTTTGAAACTGCTAAGTTATCTCCATACTGCATTTCAAATAAAACTTATAACTCCACCAGTGGAGCAGGTGAGCACGATCTTCCGAAGCAGAACCTACCTATTTAGCATTGATGGTTTATTGTGTCATATTTGTGAATTACATTTTAAAAACGAACAGTGTTTAATTTTTTCAAGAAGAATAAGGCTACCATTAATAGCCTAACGATAGATGACCTAGGTTGGGCGCTAGATAAAGACGAACCAAGTATTAAAGCATGGTATAGCAATGATGCACCCATGATGCTGAGCTTGAATTATTTTGGTGTTTCGCCCGATCTTCCACCACTCGACCGTATTGGTACACTTCGTAATTACTACCGTGAACTAATAGCGCCCTTAAATGCTGGCCTTATTCAGGTTGACTTGATAAATGTGCAGGGATTTGATGTTGTTAAAACCATCTTCAAGTTTGCACAAGAGCCATCTGGGGTAAACTACCTAGCCTCATTAACTATTCCCTTTAAGCATTGCAGCTATGTGATAAAACTTCAGGCTGATGAGCATGGAGTGACTGGTTTGCGAGATGTGGTGGTGGGGAATAAACTGATAGCTACAGTAGAGCTTGATGATGACGGGAAGAGCATCAAAAATTGGAGGGTAGATCCATACGAACCAGACTTTAATGGCGGAGCGTTAATGAATAAGTCGGAATTGGAGCGATACGACCCCGATTTTCCTCAACATCCATTAAGCCAAGTAAGGTCGCTCATCCAACGAATTGAAACCTCGATAGTATTTGACAAAGTATTAAACAACGCAGCTAGGTTCAAGTAATAAACTTACTCTACCACCAACTGCTTAACTACACTACCCAATTCAGTAGTGGTGGTAACCAAATAAACACCGCGCTGTAAGGTTGTAGATACGGGTACTATGGCAGTATTGGTAAACTGCTCTTCAGCTATTAGCTGACCTAGCACATTGCTGATGCTAACCGTGCCTGTAGTTGCGGTTGCCATTTGTAGGGTAAAGGTTCCATTGCTAGGGTTGGGGTATATGGATAGTTCTATTTCGTTGCGCTCATTAATGCCTACTACCGCTGTATCTTTAAATATGTACAACTCATCCTCTAGGGTGGTGTAATCGCAAGCCATAATAATGGCATCTAAGTTAGTTGACACAATACCTCTAAGAAATGGGCTAGGGTTGGGAGCTATTATTGGTTGCAGCAATTCAGCATTGCCACTTGTACCGTCTGTTCTAAATAGTTGTCTATCGCCTGTGGTAGCAGCCCCACTAAAATATAGATGGTCATTATATATCATTAGGTTGGTTGGACTTGAATTTCCTGTAGGATTTAAGTCCAAAAACATTTCAGTTCCGGCAGAACTACCATCAGTTAGCCAAAGTTCTTCTCCATTTATACCATCATCGGCTCTAAAATAGAGTTTGCTGTTCCACACAAAAAACTGACTTATATTTGAATCACTTGAGCCAACATTAATGTCTTTAAGTAGCTGTGTACCTGCAGTTGTACCATCACTTGTCCATAGCTCAAAGCCCGTGTCAATATTGGATGCAGTAAAGTAAATGTTGTTACCAAAGGCTATAAAATTTCTTGGATTTGATCTGCTACTGCCTGGGTCGATGTCTTTTAACAAGGCTGTTCCCGCAGTAGAACCATCGCTGCTCCATAACTCTGCTCCTGATGTGCTTTCAAGAGCACGGAAATAGAGAATACCATTGTGAACAAATAAATTAAGAACACTGGCACTACCTAAACCTAAGCTACCGATAGAGGTGACAGGTTGGGTACCTATGGTGGTACCATCGCTGGTCCACAATTCGCGGGTGACACCATCATAGGCACTGAAATACAATTGGTTGTTAAAGACCACAAAACTTCCAGGAGTAGCAGCACCAGCTGGATTTATTTCTTTTAATTCAACAGTTCCTGCAGTAGTACCGTCTGATACCCACAGCTGTGATAATCCAGCAACTTTTTCCGTTGAAAAATATAATTTCCCATCAAACTCAAATAGCTCGTTAATATTACTGCCATCACTTCCGGGGAAAATATCTTTAAGTAATCGTGTACCCGCTGTGGTACCATCCGATGTCCATAATTCAGTGCCATTCACTACGTCCGTTGCTATAAAAAAAAGTGCTCCATTAGATACGGTTAGTAGAAAGGGTAGGGAAGATGCTGAAGGTGAGTTAATGTCTTTTACTAGTTCGGTTCCAGCTTCAGTTCCATCCGTCTTCCAAAGTTCCTCGCCATTAGTACCGTCATTAGCAGTAAAATATACTACCCCGTTAAAGTCAACAAAGTTTCTAGGCGTTGAACCTCCAGTTGGGTTAATATCCTTAACCAATTCAGGCACTTGGGCTTGTGCGCTCAGCAATAGGCTGATAGATACCAGTAATGTGATAAGAACTTTCATGGTAGGGATATTTAAGGCATGTTATAGTAAGAGTAAAGATATGATTTTAGGAGAGTTGATTGGGCTCAGTTATCGCTAGTCCAATATGTGTAGTTACTAGCTATGGGGCGCTAATAACTACATATTTTGTTAAAATAGGGAAGTAGTAGCCCATCCACAAGAGAAAAGCTGGAAAGCTTACAGCTGTTGAGCTAGAGTTGGGGGAGGAAGCTTAGTATATTACCATCTAACTTTTATACTTGAAAAAAGGGAGCGTGTATTATTTGCATTCGGACTCCCACACCTCTTTCGCATCGGTATCGCCTAGTTGCATTGCTTTTTCCATACAAGTACAGGCCTGTTCTATATCATCTAAACGATAGTGAACTAAAGCCAAGTTATACCAAGATAGGCTGTTGTTTACTTCTAATTGGATCGCCTTTTCAAAGTCAGTAACAGCATTGGGAAGTTGTTCGTCTTTCTCCATAAACCAAAGGCCACGGTAAAAATAGAGGTCTGCCATTTCGGGCTCTAGTTCTATGGCCCCAGCCATCCAGTGTATGGCCTTTAGATAGTTTTCGCGCTCACCTTCTAATAAGGCAAAGTATAAAAGTGCTTCAAAGTTTTTGTTGTTCAGGCTTAATGCTTTGGTGAAGGCTTCAGCAGCCTGATCTACCTGCTGTATATCCCATAATAGATAACCGTAGCTGGCCCATGTGTCTGTATCATTAGTATTTAGGTCAAGTGATCTTTCGTAGTCTACTTTAGCTGAATCGAGTATACCAAGCTTATGTTCTATTTCAGCTCTTACAAAATATATGGCTGCCATCAATTCTGGGTTCTTATTTTGTGGCTGCTTTTTTAGGTCATCCAGTGCAGCCTCATAATCTTCCATCATGTAGTAGGTCATTCCCCTGAATAAATTCACGTTATCTACTCGGGGATTTATGTCGGTGGCTTTTTTGTACATGGCCATAGCTTCGGTGTACTGGCCTAGTTGGGTTAAAACATAGCCTTTTCCAACCATTGCATCTGCTAAGCGGGGATTCATATCCAGTGCCTTAGTGTAATAGTTTAATGCTTCGTTCAGTTGGTCTAGGTTCATGCTGTACATGCCCGCATTATTGTACATAAAAGCTTCGGGCTTTATAGCTATGGCTTTTTTAACATAGGTTAATGCTGTTGCGTAATCAAACTTTGATGAATAGGCCATGCTAATGCCATTGTATGCCCAATGCTTGAATTTCTCCACTTTAAGCAGGGCTTTATAATCGGCCATGCTGTTGCCGTGGTCAGCTTCATTTTGTGTTAACTCGTAGCGACCTAATAGACTAAGGCCTCTGTTGTTAAGTAGTAGAGGTAGGTACGGTTTTTCGTTACGCTTTAATAGCTCGGTGTATATATCTATAGCCTCATCAAATTTCTGTTCTTTCAAGTATAGGCAGGCTACATCATTTGCTATAGCTACATTATCAGGATACTGCTGATAAAGGTCATTTATCATCTTTCTTGCTATTTCATACTCCTCTAGTATCCAGTGCAGGGTAGCCTTACGATGTAGATATTCGTAATTATCTGGTTTCTTTTTTAGCTTACGCTCTAGGGTAAGTAGCTCGGCTTTAACCATAGTTTCAGAGATAGTGGTATACTCCTGCTCAAAGTACATACCAACGCTTTGTCCATATACTTCATGAACTAGAAAAAGTAAAAGTAAAAGAGTGATAATACGCATGGGTTCTGCTTTGTATGTGGCAAAATTACATAAAAACAGAAGGAGAGTAATAGGCAGAACCGAAAGAGGAAGATGAGCACGATATTAATACTCAATATTGATATATTTCCACTTAAAATTGATATCTAGAACTTCTCCACAGATGCCTAAGTGCAACTATTCTTAAAGCTAATTAGTACTTCTACAGCAGCTACATCTCTTGCATTTACAGCTGTAATAAATTGAGCGGTCTTTTCCTTTTTACTTAAAAAATAGGTTATTCAAGTTGTTCATTTTATTCTACCTAGTAGTAGTATTTAAAATGTTAAAAATTGATATGCTGTGGACCTAAAAACTGCTTTTTGGCAAAGCGCTCTGGGGCGGCAGCGGGTATGGTGGGTGTAGCATTTTTAGCGGCAAACTTTGTAAACCAAAGCGCTAAGCCCGGCTGCTGGTAATTTTTTACGGTAACTGTTGTTTCGTTAGGGCCTGGTCCGTCAGCAAGTGTTGCAGTACCGTGAACGGAGCTCATTATCATGCTTAATGGAAATGGCATTTTAAAGTAGGGTAGGCCGGCCTTCCACTCAAAGTGCCAATCGCCATTTTCAGGGGTTTGTAGGTTGCCTACTACTTGGGTTACGGCTATGCCGCCCACGTAAATTATGCGCTCCATACTATCGGTAATGCCTGGCCATGCTTTGTCGCCATTAGTTTCGCCAGCAGTGCAAGGCACTATGGCACCACCTTTATCCTTTGGCAAATGCCAAGCATCCATCACATATTGCTTTGGTGCTTTTACCACGAACGAGAATTCTACATTTACTTCCTTCGGAACGTTCATTTTTACATCCTCAAATGTTGTTGGATAAAGTGGCTTGTAGGTGCTTGAAATTGTCATAGTTGGAAAGTTTGCGTGAATATTGCTTTTGTTTCGCAAGCAATATTAGTAAATAACTTTTAAAACAAAAGCTATTTTGAAGATTAATTTCATTTCGCAAGCTATTTTTTAACTTTACAGTGAATGAGTGTAAACTATAGATGTGATTGCCCAATAACCTCGGCGCTAGATATAGTGGGCGATAAATGGACCTTAGTGGTAATTAAGCAGATGCTTATTGAGGGTAAAGAGACCTTTAAAGACTTTTCGGAAAGTGATGAGGCCATAGCATCGAACATACTTGCTGCCCGGCTAAAAATGCTGCTAAAACAAGGGTTTATAAGCAAAGAGGATATGCTTGGAAACAAAAAGACCAAGCTCTATCGCTTAACTGAAAAAGGACTAAGCCTTACCCCACTACTAGTTGAACTGGCCGTTTGGAGCGATGCCGAACTTCGCCCCTCGCACCCGACTATGCTAAACGAACCCGAGCTGGCTATAATGCGAGAAGACAAACAGAAAGCAGTTGGCATTATAATAGAAGCATATAAGGAAAGGGTAGGAGACCCATCAGTAAAATAATAGCGTAACTAAAAGAAGCCCAAAAAGCCAAGGCAGGTGAACTAGAGCTGGTTGATGTGGATGAGCATGATTTTTCGAAGTGATAAATCGTAAGCTTTAAGTAATAAGCTGTTTTTGAATTTCAACTTACCACCCTTAGCTATTTATCAAATTCCTTATACTCCATTGATGGGTCGTGATCACCTTTATTCATTAAAGAGTGTAGCTCGCTTTTAGGGTCTTTGGCTTTAATGAATGGAAATAGTAACTGGGTATACCAGGGTTCTATCATTCTATTCCACGCCCCAAATTGGCTGGGATACTTGCGGGTAATTTTAGCGGTTCCAAAGATCACATCCCACAAAAAAAGCAGGTTGCCGTAGTTACCATTAGGCTGCGATACTCCATCATCAGCCGTAAGA
>CAYGTK010000135.1:0-12003 GCA_964352775.1 uncultured Chitinophagaceae bacterium | reverse complement strand
TTTTACTTCTGCATCTGGAATGGTGAAGTAATCTGCCGATAACACTGCGAAATCGGCAAACATGCCGTTTTCCAAAGTTCCTTTTACACCTTCTTCTTTAGATACCCAAGCACTTCCCTTGGTATACAAGTAAAGGGCTTCTTTTCTGGTTAGGATATTTGCGGGCTCAGCCAATTGAAAGTCGCCAACCGTTTTACCAGTAATTAGCCAATATAGCGCTGGCCAAGGGTTGTAGCTGGCTACACGTGTACCATCGGTTCCGGCGCCTACAGGTAATCCTGCTGCCATCATTTTTTTAACCGGTGGGGCTTGCTTTGCTTTATCTGCACCATAGCGCTCAACAAAAAACTCTCCAGCGTAGGCCATTCTTGCCTGAATGGCTATACCGCCGTTCAAAGCTTTTATGCGTCCTAATTCTTTTTCTTGAACCGTTTCGGCATGATCGAACAACCATCTCTCTTGAGCCAATTTGCCATCGGTTTCTTCATTCACCTCTTCAATTACATCCAATATATTTGCGATGCTTTCACCATAGGTGGCGTGGATACGAAATGGCCAACCATTGTCTACGTGCAATCTTATCACACGCTTGATGTCTTCGCGCCAGGTTGGGCGTTCTTCCAACATTGGCTGTGGAGCCAAAAAGTTTTCAAAATCTCCGGCACTCCATGCCAAGAACTCACCACCGCCTTCTAGCTCATAACCATGGTCTAGGTGAATCTCACCATTATGGCCAACATCATTATTCTCCATCCATTCGGTAAACTCTTGGTATTCCTTCCCTTTGTTTTGTGGGAATAAGTAGTAAGACAACCGAATTGGCATTTCACCAGCATCTGCCAACAACTTAGTACCAGTATAATCTTTCGGAAACTTGTGTCCACCCCCTCCAGCATCAATTCCACTCGTAATTCCAAAAGTGTTCAACTCACGATAAAACTGTTTTGTGCCGTTTACCATTTCTTTCTCAGTAAGTGGGGGCAAAGAACCAATGCGGGCGTAAAGAATAGTTGGGTTAGGCTCTGCCAATAAAACGCCGGTAAGCTTGCCATCTGGGCCTTTCTCGAAAGAACTGCCTTCGGGTGCTTTCGTGCTTTCATCAATGCCCAAGGCATCCAAACCCGCTTGGTTTAACCAAGCACGACTGTACAAGAACAGTATATAGGTAGGCACATCGCCAGTGGCCGCGTTTATTTCTTCCGGTGTAGGGAAACGTTTTTCCTTGAATTGGAAAGGACTCCATCCACCAATTACACGAACCCACTGGCCCTTTGGTGTGCGTTCTGCTTGCTCCTTCAACATTTCAAGTGCTCTCTCAAGAGATTTAACCCCATCCCAACGCAACTCTGCATTGTAAAACCTACCACCACGGGTAAGATGTAAATGAGAGTCGTTTAAGCCTGGAATTAGTGTTCTGCCCTTAGCGTCTAGGGTTTTTGTATTGTCCGACTCGTATGCCTTAATATCGTCGTTGCTACCTGAAGCTAAAATCAAACCGTCTTTTACGGCTATGGCTTCTGCTGTGGTATTGTCAGAGTCCATTATAGCCACCTTAGCGTTGTACACAATCATATCTGCCTTGGTTTGACGTTTTTCTGCTTTGGGTGGGCTTTCGGCTGTAGAACCACCGCCACATGAAGCCAGAAATATGGTCATGCTAAGTAAAAGGGTTATCGATTTCATCTGTCAATTATTTTGAGTGTGATTAGTTTAGTTTTAGACTTAGTGGTCATTGCCTTCTTCTTTTATCCAGTTTTTCATGGTTTTGATGTAGTCGATTCCTAAACCATATGCACCTCCATATTTTTTTGAGATTTCTACTACTTTCAAATAGTTATCGCTACGAGCCCAGTCTCTATGCACCTCAAGCAGGTATTGAAGAGAGGTGATTGGCCTAACGCCTGCTTGAATCATGCGTGCAATAGACATGTTGTGCGCTTCTTCAGAAATTCCGCCCGAGGCATCAGTTATTACGTATACTTCATAACCATCTTCCAGAGCAGAAAGAGCTGCGGTTAATACACATACCTCGGTCCACAGTCCAGCGATAACCAACTTTGGCTTTTTATATTCGCCTACTGCTTTTACCACACGGGTATCTTCCCAAGAGTTCATAGTGGTTCTGTCGATGTATTCTTCAGCATTTGGATAATGCTCTCTGATTTCTGGAAAAACAGGGCCACTAAAAGATTTTTCAGCCACTGTGGTGATTACAGTAGGTATATCGAAAAGCTTAGATGTTGCGGCAATCAGCCCTGTATTGTTGCGCAACTCTTCAATTGGTTGAGATTCCACCGCAAATGCCATTTGGCTTTCGTGGTCAATCATTAACAATACATGGTTGGTAGGGTTTAGAAGTTCTTTAGAGGCATTTGCTGGATCGTTTACCGGGTTAGGGTTGTACTGACTCCATTGTGCAAATGCAGTTGTACTTAATAGTAATGCGAGTATGGCTAGGTTTAGCGTTTTCATTTTTCTAGTATTTTATATTTTGTTGTTATAAATTTTTAATTGAAGCTGATTTAGTTTAATCTTATTGGAACTTCCATTAGTAGAATCTCGGCATCAGAGCTGGCTTTAATGCCGAGCTTGTCTACATCCCAGATACCGAATCCGTCTCTGCTCTGTAAATCTTGATCGTTGATGGTAACATCTCCTTTCAGCACAAAGGCGTACACACCATTGGTGTCTGGTTTGTTTAGGGTGTAGCTCACATTCTTTTGCGAATCAAGCGTTACTAGGTTAAACCAGGCATCTTGATGAATCCAAACGCCCTCGTCACCTGCATTAGGTGACAATATTTGCTGAACTTTGTTTTTTCGGTCTTCTTCCTTTAGAGTGATTTGATCGTAGCGGGGCTTAACGCCTTTTTTGTTGGGCACCACCCATATTTGTAGGAATTTCACGTCCTTGTCGCGGTTCTTGTTATACTCAGAGTGCATTACACCCGAGCCCGCGCTCATCACTTGGATGTCGCCAGATTTAATTACGGTGCTGTTACCCATATTGTCTTGGTGCTCCAAATCGCCCTCCAATGGAATAGATACGATTTCCATGTTGTTATGTGGGTGGGTACCAAAACCCATACCTGGTGCTACGGTATCATCATTCAATACCCGCAACACGCCAAAGTTCATACGCTCTAGGTTGTAATAGTTTGCAAAACTGAAGGTGTGTCTAGATTGCAACCAACCGTGGTTGGCCGTTCCTCTTGAGTCTGCTTTGTGAAGAATAGTGTTCATGGTTTTCTCCTTTTTATTTGGTAAGTGGTTAAAGCCTACATTTTCTTCTTTCGGCTCTTCCTTTTTGTCTTCTTTGTTTTGAAATGCGGTAAGGCCCACAACTGATAGTGCCGCCCCCGCTAGCCCCTTCCTTAAAAAATCCTTTCTTTTCATCGTTTCAGTTTTACTTCCTGTATGTCAATAGGTGTGCCAAAACAGTAATGATTTGAAAATCAATAGGTTAGGCTGTTCTGCTCTTTTGATTTAATTCTCATAAAACAGTTATTTCTGAATAATGAGAAAAATAGACGATATTCAGGGGTTCAAAGCACGGTATGGATAACACAACAAAAGCATCAGTAGTAAGCGATTGGTTAGTAGAGGCACTTCCTTACGAGGTAATGTGGATGAATAAGCAAGGCGAAATTGTATATGCAAATTCTATGTTTTGCGAGCGTTTAGGCTATCGAAAGGCAGAAATAATAGGCCTTTCCATCTTCGACATCAATCGTTTTTCCACTAAAGAAAGTTGGGAAAAGCACTGGAAGCAGGTAAAGAAGGAAAAAGAACACAGCTTTAAAGCAACGCACATCAATAAATCAGGTAAATACTACGATGTAGAAGTTTTTGCGAATTTTTTCTCAAATAATGGAAAGGAAATGATCTGCGCCGTAGTAAACGAGATAACCGAGTCGAGTTTCTACAAGAATATATTGGAAAATACCGAACGCATTGCACATGTGGGAGGGTGGAAAATGAATTTGCAAGACGGTAGCCTCATCGTAACTGCGGAGACCTTGGAAATATTTGGAGCGACCGAAACGGAACATCTAAGGCCGATTAATATCCAGAATTATTTTAAAGACCCTGAGACGTTTAAAAACTTACTAATTGGAGCAATGCGAAAGGGAGAAAGCTTTGATAAGGTGTTTGGGCTTTTATCCAATCCAGTAAAATATGTGCGCGCTGTTGGGCAACCCGTGGTTAAAGGAAAGAATATTATTAAGGTGATTATTGTTTTTCAAGATGTAACCATACAACGTGCCCGAGAGAAACATCTGCAATTGTACAAAGAGGTAATTAACAATGCAGAAGACCTTATTTACCTCTATAACAGAGAGGGGAAATTGGTACACTACGGTGATTCTGTAGTTGATAAACTGGGGTTTAGCCATAAACAATTAGATGGGTTTAGCATCTATGATTTAGATGCAGGGGTAACTCCAGAATGGTGGGAAAGCCATTTTGATGAAATAATAGAAAAAGGCTGTTTACATTTTGAATGGCTGATTACCCGCAAAAACGGAACCAAGTTTGTCGCCGAAATTACGGCCAATCATATTCGGTTTGAAGATCAAGATTTCAATTGTGCCATAGTCCGAGACATTACCGAGCGCAAAAAACGGGATGAAGAGTTGATTAAGGCTCTACAAGAGATTAAGTTGTTAAAGGAGCGACTTGAAGTAGAGGTTGATTATCTACAGGAGGAGATCAGTAGCGCTATCAATTTCGAGAATATCATTTGCCAAAGCGAGGCCTATAAAAAAGTACTGGACTTGGTCAACCAAGTAGCACCAACCGATACAACCGTTTTGATTACTGGAGAATCGGGCACGGGTAAAGAATTACTGGCGCGGGCGTTACACAACAACAGCTATCGAAAGGATAGACCTTTGATAAAAATAAATTGTGCCACACTGCCTAAAGATTTGATTGAAAGTGAGCTGTTTGGACATAAAAGAGGTGCTTTTACTGGTGCAGTAGAAGATAAGCTAGGGAAATTTGCACTAGCCGATCAAGGAACTATATTTCTTGATGAGATTGGAGAGCTATCTGTAGAGGTACAATCAAAATTACTTAGGGTTTTACAAGAAGGTGAGTTTGATGAAGTTGGAGGCTCAAAAACAGTAAAAGTTGATGTTAGGGTTATTGCTGCTACCAATCGCAATCTGGAAGAGATGATTAAAGAAAGGAAATTTAGGGAAGACTTGTTTTATCGCTTAAATGTTTTCCCAATCTTCAATATCCCGCTACGAGCTAGAAAAGAAGACATACCCCTATTAGCACAGTACTTTTTGGAGAAGTATTCGAAGAAAACAGGCAAATCCTTTAAGCGGTTATCCAAAAAAACGATTGAGAAGTTGATGGTCTACAGCTTTCCAGGTAACATTAGGGAGTTGGAAAACATCATTGAGCGAGCCGTTATTATTGAATCTGGAAATACATTAAATCCTGGCGATTGGTTGCCAAATCCGGAGGGGGTAATCATGTCTGATGAGTTCAAACCTTTTGAAGAAATGCAACGTGACTATATAGTGAAAGTGTTGGAACATACAGGCTGGCGGGTAAGTGGCCCAAAAGGTGCGGCGGCCATTTTAAATATGAACGGCAAGACTCTATTCGCGAAAATGAAGCGTTTAGGTATTGAAAAGCAAGTGTCTCTAAAAAAGTAGCTTAATGCATGGTAAGTATAGCAGCCACCCTTTCGAGTAGCTGCCCCTCCCATCAACCCAAAAACCACTGGTATTCTGATCGTTTGTTGTCCAGTGCTTGGGTTAAGCCATTGCAGAAAGTGAACGCATTTACATTCCTATCGAGAAACGTATCTACATAACTTCCTTTAACGGCATTGGTAAACAGGTTGTATAGATTCCAAAGGTTGATGGAACCATCTTCATTACGTTTAAAATGCTTGTCTTGGTAGTAGGATTTGGTAACCATTGAAACATGTGTATCAGGTAATAGCAATTGCGGTAAGCTCTTTTTTACCCGTTGGGGTAAATAGTGGTACATCCTTGACTTACCCAATAAGTGAGCAAACTGTTGCTCGCTCATATTATAGTCTCCTAAGCGCTTAAGCTGTTCTAACTGCGCATCTCTATCGAAAGAGTGTAACATCTCTTGAATAGCCATACACAATTCCTCTATATCACGAGCTTTGATGTCCAATAGGGTTCCATCAGTCCAGATACACATATTGGTGCAAACACCTACCTTCCAGCCAATGGCTACTTTAAAGGATTGCTTTGACCTACCATAAGCGTAGAGGTTATCTAGATTATAGGCTTTCACACCCACTAGGCTCAATGATACTTCTTGGCCATTTACCACTTTTTTCACCTGGGGGAAGTCGATGATAAAGGCCATACGCTCATAGTAGATGGTCTTCTCACTATCCAGTAGCTCGTTCACCTTCTTGTGCCTAGCTTCAAATATTCGGCCTTTGATAGGATGTGATACCCTGATGGCAGGCTTGGTAGGCCTTAGACCTAGTGTAGATGCTGCAACCTGGGTTGCAAAGTTGATGAACTCCACTTGGCTTATAGAAGGGGTGTTGTCCTTAACAAACACCGGAATAGTGTGGCTTTGCTCTATCTCTGCTAAGCTAATCGGTTGAGTATTGGATTCAATGAACTTAGAAACCTTAACGGTTTCAGTATTTTCCTGTGGCCTTTCAAGGCCGTTCTTAACTATTTTTAATTCCATTTTGAATAGGTTTAGTGGTTTTAATTTGTACTTGTAATGCTGATTTACGCTTCACGAAATAAGGATGTAACAGGTCTTTCCAGCTGCTGTACTGATTATACAATATCTTTAGCTCCTGCAGTGTAGTAGCTTGGTTAATCTTAGCTTTTACTGCTGAAATGTCCGTACCCGTCTCACACCAATTTCTTATCATCTCTCCTGTTTGTTCTGAAAGGGTGAACTCAGGCTTATCTGCAAATAAGCCTGTACGGTCTTTACTAGCTACTGCGAAATGTTTAATGTCTATATCAAATACAATTGACATCTCAAAATCGAAGCCCTCTTTATGGACTGCTTTAAGCCCAACTTTTTCAGGCACAAATTTTCCTTGTTTGTTATTTAAAACGTAGTCTTGTTTAGTTCTCGAACAACAGACTACATGCATGGTAGTTTGTAGAATACAGTCTACTAACGCGCGCCACCTAGGAGTTACCTTAGACCAATTCTGGAATGAAGAGTGACCGGATAATGAGGCATGATAGTCAAGTAAGTGCTCATATGCATGTGTCAAGCTGTCTATGATTATACATTCCATACCTGATTCCTCACAAAGCTGGATTGCTTTTATGTACTGTTCACACGCGTAAGGCGGTTTTAGAACCAAAACATTATAACTACCCAAATGAGCATATAAATCGCAACTGCTATTCTCGGAATCTATACATGCGATTTTGGAAAAATTTCCCACCAAGCCTTTAGCTAGTAGTAAAGATGACATGGTTTTGCCTGACCCACTTGGGCCTTGTAAGCCAATTTTTATCTTGGCTTGTTTACGTTCTGCTTGTCTTAAGTGTAAGTTCATAAGTATTTGGTTTTAAAGTGTTTATAAATAAAAAAAGGGTGATGTATTGTACATCACCCTAGAGTTGTAATTAAAAGTTACCGTCCTATTCTTCCGCAATTAGCTTCTTAATGAACGCAATTCCTTTTAGGGAAACTACCAGCTTAGCATAGTTTTGGTAGCTAGCGGGTTTATAAACGACTATAGATTTCATTAACCCCATCTTAACATATTTATCTTCAGGATAATTGAAGTAATCCAGTACTTCTTTTTCCTTTAAAAATTTGGAGAGTTTTCGCGGGCCATACTTCTTGTCGCCAATAATTTTAGCTACTTCGCTCATGCTATACCAATCCTTTATTTTAAAGCCAGCTTTTACTATCTGGTCTTTAAGCTTATTCTGTCGGACAACCTCGTTGTCGTCAATATATCCAAATCCAATCTTTTGTATCATACAATTTCGTTTTAGTCTGTTAAGGCGCCTTATAGGTCCGTAAATTTTCGGTTTTCTTCATCCAAATCTTCGTTAGAAAATTCCTTCAAATAGGCAATCGTGATTGACACATCGGTATGACCCATCATCTCCGATATTTTCTCTATAGGAGTGCCTAACATTTTCAAAATTGTGGCGAATGAGTGCCTAGCAACATATGATGACATATTCTTGTCAATATTGGCCAACTCCGCTATTTCTTTCAACTCTGCATTGTACCTGCTGATGGTTTTATGCTTTCTGTAGGCTATCTGCTGAGGCGTAAGCCCTTCCTGCAGAAGAATGGGGAATACATAACCAGTATCTCTTTTCTGTGCTTTATAATAGTCGAGGATCACCTGAACTTGAGGAATTATCTCCAAGTTTAATAATCCGCCCGTTTTTGACCTTGCATAATGGATTCTCCCATTTTTTAAATTACTCCAGCGTAATAGAGCCATATCATGGAAGTTGCAGCCACGGGCATAAACCGAAAACAAGAAATAGCGATGAGAGTCTAATAAATTTGGATGGTTCGACAGGTCAACATCTCTAAAGCGTTTAAACTCGTCTACTGTTAAGGCAATCTTGTGTGGTTGTAACCTAAGTTTTGAAATTTTATAGTCGTCAAACGGATAAGGTTCTTTAGGGATAAGCTTTCGCTTTCGTGCTTTGTTGAATAGTGCACGTAATTCGCGCATCTTGAAAGCAATGCCACCATTTTTGTTTCCAAGTTCCCGTAGTGATATTTCATATTTATCCAAGAAAGTGGGTGTAATATCGCTGAACTTGATGCTATTACCAGCGAATTTTATTACTGAGTCCCGAGTATCCTTGTAAGCTTTGGCATTGCCAATTTTACCAGCTCTGGTTTGCTCCTCAATTATCTCGTTAAAGAAATTCAGAACCTTTAAATTTCGATTCTGTGATTTACCCCTAAAAGCATCTTCAAACTCCTTGAGGGTAAAGTCACCCTGCGTAAGCTGCATTTCACGAATTATTTTTAGAGCTCTTGCTTTAAAGCTCAATAGGGTTTCGTTCTCTATTTGCTGACGTGGATGTTGTTTTACAAACGCTTCATTCTGGAAGTGACTTTTCTGGCATTGTAGCCCCAAACTTATATTCTTTTTCTTGCGATCCTTTATTATTCTCAGGTAGATAGGATGCAGTCCATTGGACATAGCTCTTCCATCAAGCATCAATTTTACTGTTGCTTTATACATTGTGTTATAGTTTAAGTTATTAATGCCTGCCCATTCTCGGGCAGGCATGACATGTTTTACATCAATTACACTCTTACGTTAGAGTTTTTTGTATTCACCCTTTTTGACTCGACGAATAACCTTCTTTCGTTGCCATTGGGCCAGTTTACTGATGATCGTGCGTTTAGATACTCCACGCAGCTCGCCAACATCATAAGCTTTTTGAGCATTAAAAGTGTTGGATAGATCGTCTAAAATATCTTCATCTTGAAGTGATAAGATCCCGCTATCGATTGTATTATAGGTGAAGTGACTATGGCGCAATAGGGTGTCAGTTATTTCTATTGCCACTTCAAAATCAGTATCCGAGCATGATAGGCGTTTTAGGGAATGGAGCTTATCTATGTTTCTTAAAGCCGATAATACCATCGCAATTCTGAAGCATATTAGACCATGCCTATGTAGATTAGAAATGAATCCTTCGGAATTGTTCTCTACAATAAACTCTCTTATGTACTTGAACCTCTCTAAAAAGAGCTTTTCTTGATCATCGGAAAGGAGAAATTCAATTGGGGCCTTCAATTCACGTAGTCTGCTATAGAGCTCGAAAATTTCCTGACCAAGATGCTCAAATGCAACTATATAATTTCGGTTTCTTCTTGAGAAAACATTTTTGAAGGGGCTTAATTCATCAAAGTTGTAAATGGCAAGGCGTGAAAAAAGTCCATTTTCTCTTGACTTGATAAGTGGCTTTAACTGATCAGGAGTGCCTGAAATAACAATGGCCAATTTTGGTTCTTTAATCTGCACAAACACCTTCTCCATTTTCCGACTTATGGAAATAGGTTCGTGCTGAAATGCTTTGCGCAAAACATCACTATAGTTGGACCAATCATTGGATAGCATGTTGCTCATTGTATCCGCCTCACTTTCCATAATCAAAGAGCCATGTTCAGTGTCACCCAAATAGGTGTACATTTCACTTGTAGATATGTTAGCTGGCATTATTTTGACAGCTAGTTTGGGTGGTTCTCCCGCAGGTTTATTTTTACCCTTAGCTTTGGCAATCTTCACATAATTAGCTTTCGTGTCATGGAATAGTTTGTCATGTATAGGCTGAATTATAGCTCTAGCATAGTTCATAACACCTTTACCACTAGCGGCTGGAGCAATAATTATTATATAAAGATGTGGATGTACTCTATCACCATCATATATACCCGTTAGATTTGGGAAACAATTACTTAGCACGCCTAAGCTTGACAACAATACTATGTCTTTCTCCCGCCCATCGAATTCTTTCGTTACTTCCTGTAGTTGGGTAGGTAATTTTTGATAGATGCTGTCATCTATCTTTTTCTGAGATATTATTTCTGTACTCATCTTGCATTAGTTTTTAAATGATCAAAAACGTACTGCTGGATTTCTTCCGTACTTGTATTCTTGTTTTGCAGCATCCAATTGTTCAGATCTTCCTTCTTGAAGTAGATCTTCCCTCCATTTGGTTTTGCGAATGCTATCGCTTTCTTGGAGGTCAATTTGTATAAAAACGACTCACTTACATCAAGGTAGAGCACTGCCTCCCTGAAGCTGAGTATTTGTTTTTGAGCGATCATTACCGCCCGTTCTGTTGTTACCATTTGGTCACATTTTAAATTAAAAGCAAAAACGGCTGACACTTGATGCACTTGGCAATAGGCGTCAGAATAGTTGCAAATGTAGAACGGGGAAAAAGGAAATACTGAAAAGGGTGAGGTAGGGTGTGAGGTAAAGTGTGAGGGTTATTTTGAGGTGGATATAAGGTCCTTCAAGTCCCGCTTAAAGCGACGAATTTCACTATTTACTTTGCACCTCTGTTTATATTTGTCGTAATGTGAAGCGGTGATAATCGTTCCTTGTTTCGTACAAAATCTACCACTATTACCAATATCTGCATTTCTAAGCCTATGGAAGCATGGCTTTATGGTCTCAAATAATGCTGCAACCCAATTATTGTTACCCGTAAACTGCAACTTTATTTTTGTGTTAGATTCTCGAAATACCTCAAGGAACTCCTCTGCCGGTAGGTCTTGAGCTATCACCTCGTAATCAACTAAAATACTATATAGACCAATGAAAAAAGCTCTTCTGAATCTATCTTTAGGTCTGAAGGGAGAGCCAGAATAAGCTAAGTTTTCACTTTCTACCCCATCTAGCCGCTTATAATAGTCTAGTTCTTTTTCAATCAATTTAATCCAAGCCAATACAAAAGGATATTCCTTTAGTTTAGGGTGGGATATAAGGACGTTAAATTGCCGATGGAGTTTGTCAAGATAACCTTTGACCGATAATCCTTTCTGGAAATATAAGTTTGTACCTTCTTCAATAGTGCGCAAACTGGTGGACAATAAATCCCTGAGTTCATACCTTATTTCCTTTTCAAAGGAGATAATTTGAATGTAATCATCACCAGGATAGATGGTGTCTCTTCGAAGATGGACCTCTTTTTTTTCGTAATCGATGCACTTAAAAGAAGGCCCGAAAGCCTCATTGTTGTAGCCTTTGTAGAATTTTTTTAGCCTGCTTTCAATTTCTTTATCCAGAAATGCTTGGATTTGTTTGAAAGGGTAGTTGAAAAGTCCGGTAGAAGATTCCATTAAGTATAAAACTACCCAAATGTTGCAGCATTGTTGCAGCAGAAATAAAAAAGCACCTACACAATTATGTGTAAGTGCTTGCTATCAGTCGCTCCCCCTGCTGGACTCGAACCAGCGACCCTCTGATTAACAGTCAGATGCTCTAACCAGCTGAGCTAAGGAGGAC
>CAYGTK010000134.1:0-12006 GCA_964352775.1 uncultured Chitinophagaceae bacterium | reverse complement strand
CTCTATATGTTTATCACGACCCTGAAAACGGCTTTCTTCCATTTTCTTATTCAGCTCTTCTATCAAGGCCAGCATACCTTCTCGGTTTTGCTGAAATGTGGAAGAGTTGGGGTTTATCTTGCTCTTTATTGCGCGCATAGTTGTAGTTGAAGGTTTGAAAATAACCAAACACACCCACAAAAGAAAAGCCCTTTACCTATTCGGAAGGCAAAGGGCTTAAACGCCGATATAGTATAGACGTTTATTTAGTGTTTAACGAACCGCTGGCGGCCGATCATTGCACCATCTTTAGTAGTAACATCTAGGAAGTAACTACCCGATGATAATTCACTCACGTCAATTGAATTCCCTTGAGGAGAGCCTTCCCAAACTTGCTTTCCGCTGATATCGAATATCTTAACGATAGGATTTTTGTTGTTTTCCAAACTCTTGATGAATAAAGTAGAGGTGGCTGGACTAGGATATAGCTCTAGTGTAGGCTCATCCGTGTTTGTTTTAATGCTGGTAGTAGTTTTGGCATCAGCAAATTCTATAGCATCAACGGTTAAGTAGCAGCAGTTACCAGAACCTACAGTATTGCAAAAGCAGTCCGTTTCTATCTGCACTAATATGCTGTCAGGTTTTTGCCCGCTAGTATCTAATACGGG
Source organism: uncultured Chitinophagaceae bacterium (assembly GCA_964352775.1). Classification (GTDB taxonomy): domain Bacteria; phylum Bacteroidota; class Bacteroidia; order Chitinophagales; family CAIOSU01; genus CAYGTK01. Next base: position 11,359 of record CAYGTK010000134.1, on the reverse strand, counting down.
CACAGCAAATCTGGTGTATTCGTCCGAGGGTTGGAGATAACCTACGTTGTAGCCCGTAATTACTGGTTTCATCGTTAAGCTATCCCATCGCTTTAGGTAGATCTTTACCATAGCCATGGTGTCAGTCTGCTCGGTGCTATCTGAATTGAATTTGTAGTAACCAACAACAGAATCAGGCACTTCGCTAGCTACGCTTACACCACCTCTCATATCAAAAAGGCTAATTCCATTACCTGAAACTAAGTAACCAGGTGAGTAGTAATACCACGTCCAAATAGTAGCTGCCCAATCGCCTGTATAGGCATCGGATGTTTTGGTTATCCCTAATCCTGAACCGCCATTCTGCCATCCAGGTACGGTTTCATTATCGGTCCAGTTCTCTAAGTCTCCATTTATCAGCTGCGCTTGTAGGCAGGTGGCAATGGCAAGTGTCAATAATAATAGCGTTGTTTGTTTCATAGCAGTGATTTTAGTATTACAATACTACCTATGTTCCCCATAAGTATTCAGGACGAAAAGCGAAACTAACGGTGCTTTTCCCGAATGTAATCACGAAATTCTAATGGCGACTGGCCTTCTCCCTTGCGGAAAACCCGCCCAAAGTAGGCGTCATCCTCATATCCTAGTCGGTAAGCTATTTCTTTAACGCTACTGTTACTATAGTACAATAGCCGCTTTGCTTCGGTAAGTATGCGGAACTGCAAGTACTTGCCAATGGTAGTTCCAAGGCTAGACTTCAAAGCTTTGTTCAAGGTATCAGAAGATACGTTTAGCGAAGCGGCATAGAAAGCCGCAGAGTGTTCTTTACTGTAGTGCTGCTCAATTAGCGTTTTAAATTGTTGAACGAGCGGGTTATGATCGATACCAGTAGGTTGTTTCTCCCAATGCTTATCTAATAGGGCTTGAATAGTTAGCACCAAGCTGTTCACTATAGTCCGCGTAAGGGAATGACGAAGTGGTAAAGGGCTATCATCCAAGTCTTTTAGTTGTTTGATAAACAATAGCAAGCGCTCCAACTCATCAGACTCTAATTGCACACCTGCCTGCATGTTCTGTTGGAATAGGTAGAAGGAGGGGTGCTGCATAATTATACCCAGCAGCTCTTGGCTTAACAGTTCTGGCCCATAGATGATCACATAGCCTTTGGCATCGGCATTCCTGTTTAGGCAATGCACCATACCTTGATTGATGAGATGCAGCATACCTGGGGCGACCTCATAATTATCAAAGTCTATTTGGTGGCTACCGCTACCTTCTGTAAATAAGAACAACTGGTGGAAATGATGTCGATGGGGCTGTTCTGTAAGTTCTGCGGGGTCATCCGTAGGCCGTAGGTCTATTAATCGGAACTGGCTAGCCGCGTGGTCGTCGTATTGAACTGTGCCTTTCATTAATAGCTAAAATAGGAAAGGTATATTGATAGGAGAGAAAGGCTAGCGAGCACTATCCTTCAAAGAAGACAGAAATAGTAATTGACCTATTCCGCAGCTTTTCTAACTGACGTGAATAGATTAGATCTTCGTTAGGCTCGTGCACATTGAATGTTCCTGCGGAGAATTTGATCTCTGGTGAGAAGATAAATAGTGGAAAGAAGAATTGTAGACCTAAGGCGAATTCATAAGAGAGGTCGTGCTTACGTATCTTTATCTGGTCGTTTGCACGCCGTGCTTTTGCGTTAGATGCTAAGTCGAAACTGTACTTCAATCCCATCATCACATAAAATCGCATATCCTTGATAGGCTGTGACTTAAAGCGGATACCTACAGGAAAATCGAGGTAAATGGATTCTATTTTACGCGTGGTAAATGTACCATCACCCTCTTGAAATGTGATGGATTTATCAGCGAATACTAGTGTAGGTATAATAGCCCTGATATCGAAATACTTACCTAGTTTAAAATTGGTTACCACTCCCAAGTTGAAACCTGGGCCATAGCTGGTTTCAATAACATTAATGGTGTCGGTTCTAGCAAATTCTTGGGTAAAGCTCGGTCGGAATTTACTAATGTTTACGCCAAGGGCTATACCGAAGTATATTTTCTTGTTGGCATACTCCATATAGTTCAACTGTGCCTTGCCCACTTGTGGTAGGAAGAACAGCGCTAGAAGTAGAAGAAGGACTACTTTTTTCCCAGATAGATGGAAGATATGCCGAATGTCAGTCTTTTGCATGAAGTAGATCGGTAGCCATTTTTTTGCATGATGTCTAATAGTGCCTGTCCTTCAGGAAATGTCTGTACCGATTCGGGCAAATAATCGTATGCCCTACGGTCTTTAGACAAGTACTTACCGATCAGCGGCAATATAAAACGAAAGTAAAGGTAGAATATTTGTTTTACGGGAAACACTGTTGGCTTAGAAAATTCTAAGATTGCTATAGTTCCTCCAGGTTTTAATACCCTTAGCATCTCTTTTAGCCCTGCGCTCAAATTCTGAAAGTTCCGCACTCCAAACCCAACGGTAATGGCATCAAAGGTATTGTCTTCGTAGGGCATATCTTGCGAGTCGCCCTTCTCTAATACAATGGTATTGCTTAGTCCACGCTTGGCTATCTTAGTTCGCCCGTGGCTAAGCATACCCTCTGATAGGTCAATTCCTTTAACACTATCGGGGTTTAAGTTTATAGCCTCTAGGGCAAAGTCGGCAGTGCCTGTGGCTACATCCAACATTACCTTGGGCTGTTCGGGCTTAAGCAGTTTAATTACTTTCTTTCGCCAGAGCTTATCAATACCTAGCGATAGTAGGTGGTTTAAGAAATCGTAGCGGTGGGCTATGTTGTCAAACATTTCCTCTACCTCTTCGGCTTTCTCTTTATCTGCTGCTCCGTAGGGGGTTACTTTATCGTGTGAATTCAAATCAGTTTGTTTTACAAAAGGTTAACTTTACGCCCCTAAAACAGCCGCAAAATTAAAGATGTTTATCAAAAGCGCCAATTTCATAGCTAGCTATGCACATTATAAAGATTGTCCCGACTCAATTCAGCCTGAATACGCCTTTATAGGCCGTAGTAATGTGGGTAAGTCGTCGTTAATAAATTATATAACCAACCGAAATAAACTAGCCAAAACATCTTCCACACCTGGAAAGACCCAGCTGATCAATTTCTTCAACCTGAATGAAGAATGGTATCTGGTCGATCTGCCTGGATATGGATACGCTAGGGTATCAAAATCGCAGCGAGCTAAGTTCGAGCGAATGATACGTGATTACTTGGTGAAGCGGGAGAGCTTATGGTGCGTATTCTTATTGATAGATAGCCGTATACCCCCTCAAGATAGTGATCTACAGATGATCAACTTTATGGGCGCACAGAATATTCCTTTCGTATTGGTATTCACCAAAGCCGATAAGCCCGAAAAGGTATCCAAGAACATTGACGACTTTAAAGAAAAGCTATCAGAGACTTGGGAAGAATTCCCCAAATACTTCGTTACCTCTTCTTCGAAGAGAGATGGTGCTGAGGAATTACTCAACTACATTGATGAGCAGAACATCCGCGCTAAAGAGATGCGAGAAGGGGTGGAGAACTAGTTTTAGTGACAGTAGGTCGGTCAACAGTCGAAGTCGGCAGTTGAGTTAGTCTACATGCTAATTACTAGATACTTACTTGTCTTGCTTCGCGAATACTTTCTTCAATAGATCGGTAACACGAGCCCCTGGATTATCACGGATCTTCTTTTCTTCCTTTTGAATTAGGATGAACAGGCCGTCTATTGCTTTTTGAGTAACATAAGTGTCAAGATCAGGATTCACTTTCTTTACAAAAGGTATTTGATTGTACTTACTTGCCACTGGACTCCATGCGCTAGTAAGCTTTACCTTTTGCGTAGCTTTCTTAACTATCGGGGTGAATTTAGAAGTCAATTGTGCTGTAGTAGTTCTTTTAAAAAAGCTGGTAGCAGCATCATCTGCCCCCATTAGTATGTTCATTGCATCGTTAATGGTCATTTGGCGCACAGCACCTACAAACACGCTTACTGCACCTTTAGCAGCTTCTTCAGCAGCACGATTCATGGTAAGTGTGAATTTATCTATCTGTTGGTTTACAACGGGTAGGTTCAAGCCTCTCAATCTACTCTCCATTTCTTTAGCCTCAGGAGGGAATGGAATGAATAGTAGAGGGTTTTTATAGTAGCCATCAACTTTTGATGCTAGGTTGGTAGAATTCTGTGTTCCTATTTCTAGGGCTTGCTTTAAACCTTGTGCTATTTGTTCTGTACTAAGTGGAACACCGCCACCGCCTGTAACATCTGATAATACTTCAGAAGCCTTCTCTAAGGTCTTACTAAGGTTCATTTGTGAACTGCAAGATGAAGCAGAGAATAAGAATAGGATAACAACGAAAGGGGTAAATAACTTACGCATAATGGTCAATTTGAGTGCTAAAATAGGAATACTACTAATTGACTAGGCAATAGCTATGCCAATTTCTTACACCTTTTTTAATTCCATCACTGTTATTTCGGGTAAAATACCGATACGGCCATGAAAACCCAAGAAGCCGAATCCCCTATTTACGTATAAATGTTGGTCACCCTCGGAATACAGACCTGCCCATTTTTGATACATCCATTGACTAGGGCTCCATTTAATAAAGCCAGGTATCTCAATACCCATTTGTGCACCGTGGGTATGGCCAGAGAAGGTGATGTCTATATCTTTATACTCTTTCTTTACCTCCGCGTCAAAGTGAGTTGGGTCGTGTGATAGCAGGAGTTTAACTGCGCTGTTTTCGGTTCCTGCACTAGCTACCTTCAAATCGCCCGTTGATGGGAAGTATTTACGGTCGCTCCAGTTTTCAACACCAATTATGGCTATTTCATCTGCACCACGCTGTAGCTTGCGGTGTTCGTTCAGCATTAGATCCCAGCCCATATCGGCATGCACTTTCTTTATTAGTTCACGGTTGCTGGCCTGTTTCTTCTTCTTTTCTTCTTCTGAACCGTAATTGCCGTAATGCCCATAATCGTGATTACCAATAACAGAATACACGCCCTCTTTTGCTTTTACTTGCTTAAAGGTGTCTATCCATTCCAGCATTTCCTCTGCATAAGTGTTCACTATGTCTCCTGTAAAGAACACTACATCAGCGTCTTGCTCATTTATCAACTCTATACCGCGCTCCACGGCCGACTTGCTTGTGAAACTACCTGAATGTATATCCGATATCTGTACGATCTTCAATCCTTCAAAGCTATCTGGTAGGTTGGGCAACTTAACGGTTATGCGATGCACTTTATAGTTGTAAGCATTTCTAAAAACTCCCCAAAGACCCACCATTAATGGAACTCCGCCAGCTAACAAAGCTAACTGACCAAAGAATTTAGAACGCGACATACCTTGTGTGGCAGCTTCAATACCATCGGATGTGGTAGATGAATGAGCCATTTTTTGGAACAACCAGTTGAACAGACGAATAAGATCTTCTAACACCAAAAAGAACACCACGAATAACTTACTTACTATGATGACCATTACCGAAGAAACCAGAAGCCCTTTTAATAAAGGTGGCCAGGTTCGAAAATCGGTTAAAAAACCCACTATTATGGTACTGATAGCAATTAAAGACAATGCCCAATAGGCTATTTGTACCGCGCGGCGGCCATTTACAGACATATCGCGTGTAGCCGACCTAACGGCTTGATAGCTGTAGAGGTCGGTGAAGATGATTATGGCTGCTATTACTAGAAGTGGAATAATGATTCTGCTCATATTTCGTTGAAGTAGATAATGCGAAAAGGCTTTAATTGTTCGAGCGAATATCGCAAACCTTTGGTAGTTTCGTGCTGCACACCAAAATGATCTTCATGCGTTACTTTATCAGTCTGCTTTTATTACTCGCTCTAGTGCTAACCGCACAAGCGCAAGAACTGTTCCCCGATGATGATAAATATGACCGCGGAGATACCTTGCGCGGTATGCTAAGTTCTGAACGGAGCTATGATGTTAACTATTATGCCCTATCTGTCAAAATCGACCCAGATAAGAAGACCATAGAAGGAAACAACCTCTTCGTATTTACTACTACTGAACCTATCAAACGCTTTCAGTTCGACCTGTATGATAATATGAAGGTAGAGAAAGTGCTGTATAAGGGCCGAGAGGTGAAGTTCGATCGTGAATTCCACGCGGTGTTCTTTACTGTTCCTGTAAAAATACCTGCTGGTGTGTTAGACACCTTCCAAGTATTCTATTCAGGCGAACCCATAGCAGCAGCACGCGCCCCTTGGGATGGAGGCTTTGATTGGAAGAAGGACAAAAATGGGCATCATTGGGTGGGTGTAGCCTGTGAAGGCGATGGGGCTAGCCTTTGGTGGCCCTGTAAAGATCACTTGAGCGATGAACCCGATAGCATGCTAATCTCTGTAGCGGTTCCAAGTGGTCTAATGAATGTGTCAAACGGTCGTCTGCGTAAAATGGCTAGGGATGAAAATGGCTTTTCTCGATATGATTGGTTCGTTCATTACCCTATCAACACCTATAACGTTACTGTTAACATTGGCAAGTACGATCATTTTAGCGAAACGCTACAAGGATTGAACGGTGAGTTGACCTTAGACTACTTTGTTATGCCATACAATATGGATAAGGCGAAAACGCAATTCCGCCAGGTAATGCCGATGATGAAATGCTTTGAGGAATACTTAGGCCCGTATCCTTTTTACAAGGATGGCTTTAAGTTAATAGAAACTCCCTACTTAGGCATGGAACATCAATCGGCAATTGCCTATGGTAACGATTATAAGATAGGTTATGCAGGTAGAGATTATTCACGTATAGGCTTAGATTTCGATTATATCATTATTCACGAAACGGGCCACGAATGGTGGGGGAACCTAGTGAGTTGTACTGACATTGCAGACCTGTGGATACACGAGGGCTTCTGCACTTATTCCGAAGCATTGTATGTAGAGTGTATGTTCGACTACAAAACAGCTATGGACTATGTATTTGCCAAGCAAAGTTCTATTGGTAATAAGTCGCCTATAATTGGTAAATACCTTGTTAATGAAGAAGGTGCTGGCGATATGTATAACAAGGGTATGCTCATTCTTAATACCCTCCGTCACTTAGTAGAAGATGATGAGCTGTGGTTCAACATCATTAAAGGGCTGGGAGAGGAGTTTGGTTACCAAACGGTGAATACCGCCCAAGTAGAAAATTACATTAGCAAGCAGTCGGGTAAAGACTTCACACAGTTCTTCGATCAATACTTGAGAGAGTCCAATATTCCGAACCTAGAATATCGTATAAACAAGAAAGGTAAGGCCTATACTGTTGAGTACCGTTGGGTAGATGTGGTGGATGGTTTTGACATGCCAATTCCTGTAAGTATAGGGCCAATGGAAGAAGGTTGGATATTTCCAACTACAGAATGGAAAAGCACCCCACTAAAAGGTTGGAATAAGAAAGCCGTGTTTGAAGTGAATAAGCGTAAGGTGTATGTAAATGCTACTTTGGTAAAGTAACCGAGGTCTACAATACGTCCTGAAGATCTTCTCGCTTACTCAGTATTGATTTAGCGAAAGGACATAGCGGAAGTATTTTAATACCTTTTTCGCGAGCATGAGCTACGGCACGCTCCACTAGTTTTTCACCTACCTTTTGTCCTCTTAACTTATCCGATACATCGGTATGATCAATAATAATAAGCTTATCACCAGCTTTGGAGTAGGTCATCTCAGCTAGCCGTTCGCCTTCTACTTTAATAAGGAAGTAGCCCTTAGTGTCTGTTTCAATATGTTCTATAGTATGCTCCATACCGTAAATTTAACACCTTTTGAAGATCGTGAAATATGTATTTTTGAGAAAACCGTTTCATGTTTTACCGTAGTTTATTTAAGATAGCATTGTTTGCCGTTGTTGTTTTTATCGGCGTATATCTCTTTTTGTACAACGCCACCTACAGCGAAGGCTATCGTGCAGGGACAATAGTGAAGATCAGCACAAGGGGTGTTTTCTTTAAAACCAACGAAGGCCAGTTGAATGTGCAAAGCTTTGGTGCGGTTAAGTCACCTAATCAATTCTCTGAAGTATTCGAATTCTCTGTAGAACCAAGTGATGAGGATGTGGTTACACAATTACAAGAAGTTTCGCTGAGTGGCGAGCGGATAAACCTCCGATATGAAGAGCGCTATGCTAAAATACCTTGGTTGGGAGAAACCAAATACTTCGTTAAAGAAGTAGAACGGATAGAAAATGACCAAACTACACCCAAACCTGCATTTCCTTAAACTACGGTGACAAAGTAGTACAACATTTATGCGCAAACCTCCGTATATTCAATGGTGAAGGGTAACTCCTTTACACCAAAACACTTTTTAGCTCCACACTATGAAAACTGCTTACTTGCAGCTATTAAGCTGTATAGTGCTTACCATGTCATTTTCCGCTGTTCAGGCTACGAACCGCTTTGACGGAGGTATACCTGATAGCATAGCCAATAGCATGCTAAAGCAGTTTGATAATGTGATCATCCGTAGTATTACTGTAACGGGGCAAAAGATAACTAAGCCTAAATTCGTTACTCGCTTCTTAGGCTTTGAAGAGGGGGACGAGATACGCGTTAGAGAGTTAGCTGAAACCTTCAAACGATCGCAAAAAACGGTTTATAACACAGGGCAGTTCAATAGTGTAGCCGTATACATCACCAAAATAGAAGCCTTCTACGTAGATGTAGAGGTGCGCATTAAAGAGCGCTGGTACTATATGCCTTACCCTATTTTTGATGTAGTAGCCCCTAATTTTAATACTTGGTGGGTAGATCAGAACCGTGATCCTGGTAGATTGATATATGGTGCAGGTTACAAGCAAAACAATGTTAGAGGTAGAGGTGAGCAGTTAGAGATCTCTTTCAACTTGGGGCTAAATCAGAATTTTGAATTTGAGTACGACTTCCCGTTCATCAACAAGAAACAAACGATTGGTTTTTCACTAAGTGCCCAATACACGCGTAGCCGCCTAGTGAATTATGTAACGGTGGCTCACAAACAGCAAAGTATTGATGAAAATAAATTCCAGATACGGTCATTAGTTACTGGTGCTGAGGTTTTTTATCAAAACAAGCTTTACGACAAACACACCTTAGGTCTATTTTACGAAAGCAATACTATTAGCGATACAGTTCAAAAATTGAACTATCGCTTTTTGAATGGTCGTCAGCGCCAAAGTTTCTTCAACATTAACTACAGCTACGATCTTGATAAGCGGGATAACAGAGGTTATCCGCTAGATGGTTTCCGCTTTGGCGCAAGGCTAGAGAAGTTCGGGCTAGGTGTTTTTCAAGATGTTAATTTCGCTAACATTTTCGCTTCTATTGATGTGTACCAGCCCTTGGGCAGGGGGTTCTATTATTCGCAGCGATTGGCCATTAAAACCTCTTTCCCCCGTTGGCAGCCTTTCTTCAATCAAGAGGGTTTGGGTCATAGTGAGTACGTAAGGGGTTATGAGTATTATGTGATAGATGGACAGCATTATGCCTTAGCCAAGATCAATTTTAAGAAGCGACTGTTCCAAACGGCTATTGCCAAGCGGGGCAAAGTAATTAAAGACGAACGGTTTAACAACCTACCTATAGCGAGCTATATGAAAGCCTATGTCGATCTTGGCTACGTAGGCGATAACTATCACGACCAGTATGAAAGCCACTTAGATAACCAATTTTTAATAGGCTGGGGGGTAGGTTTTGATTGGCCCATATTCTACGACATAACAATTCGGACCGAGTACACTTGGAGTAGAAGTTATCAGAATGGTAACAAGTTCATCCAGCAGGGTTTCTTCTTACATTTTGAAACGGATATTTAGAATTCTTTAGAAGAGGTTAATACGCCATTTTGGTAAACCTCTTCTTTAATCAGCTTACCCGTTTCTTTGTCATATTCTTGCTGTAGACCGTTTTTTTTATCGTTTTGATAGTTAAACTTCTCTACTAGAACATCGTTTCTGTATTTTAAAAATTCGCCTTGCTTGACAAAGTCCGCATAGTTTATTACTTCCTTGAATTTTGTTGCATCTTTAAAGATTTTCCACTCATATTCGTTTACGAAAAGACCCGTTCCATTGGTCAACAATTGCACCCCAGAGTCATCCCAGTAGTTAATGTCTTTTCGTCCTGTTCCACTCAAGTCAGTCTCAAAACGTTTATTACCATTGGGCCAATAGCCAAGATAAAGATCAGTTGCTTCTCCGTTTCGGTTATAAGATACTTTTGTTTCAATTTGCCCATTTTCATGCCAAGTAGTAAAATATCCTGCCCTATTATCATCAGCAGTAAATACCCCCTCATTTTTTAGACTTCCATTTGTATGATAACTCCGCTTTATGTAGAAGCTTGTATCCTCTGGATAAATCTCTTTGCTCTTCAAAGGCGTGCCATCTTCTCTCCATCGCCAATATTCTCCTGTTGATACGCCAGCGATGTAAATCTCTTTAGACCGTAATTTTCCATTATCCCAATACACTTTAAGCTCGCCAGAAAGCTTGCCGTTTTTCAGCGTAATTTCTTTTTTCAGATTTCGATTATCGTGGTATGACGATAAGTCGCTGCTAAAATCAATCCTTGGCATTTCCCCATCTTCTGTCCTCAGGAATTCTTCAGGATGGTTTCTTATGTAGGATTCTAGAATGGCTATGGTGCGCTTGTTTTCAAAGTACTGGTCATCATACTCGCTTAATTCATAAAGCTCATCGTACAAATCTGACTCAAATAGGTCACTGTTTTCAGGCTTATCAAATTCTTTCTTTTTTGACTGGTAGATATTTTCTGCGTTTCTTACTAAGTCGGCAGTTTTGTTGTCTCCTATGTGTTCAAGTCCTGTAATTATTGCTGGAACGTATTGCCCATAGCCATTATAATAGAATTGAACAAAACCTCCGTTATTAACCTGTCCGTCCAAGAACCACCAGAAATAAAGCATTTTTTGGCCAGGCGATAGCCGCTTTGCATGCTCTACTATTTCCTCACCATGATCTACAATATCGATAGGCTCAAGTAGCAACCAACACAAATCGTAATCAGTCATTGCGTAGTAATCTACGATATCAACCAAGGGTCTTAACTGATTTTCGGGATTGTAACCATCATATGGATTTTCCATATTTCTCGGAGGCTTATTACTAGACAAAAATTTAAACACAATGAAAGCCCCTAAAGCCAGTATTACTAGATACTTTATCATAACATTCTAATAAGCCGAAGTAATAGCTGTTTTAAACTCCGAAGTAGTGTGGAAGGTCAATTCTGGATAGTCGCCCATGGCAACGTTAAGCATGTAAGGTGATTCAGCTAAAAACACTAGGTTGTCATCTTTATCAAAAGCCAAATAGTTGGTTTAATAGCGTTTGAATTCCTCTAACA
>CAYGTK010000133.1:0-12137 GCA_964352775.1 uncultured Chitinophagaceae bacterium | reverse complement strand
ACCTGACGGTGACCGATGGCAATAGCAATTCATTCAGTAGAACGGTAGAGATAGGCTATACCCTCTCTTGGAGAGATCTACACCGTGTGGATATCACAGGGCACTCTATACAGGTCAATACCAATTGTACTAGCACCTGTGATGATGGTGGTTCGACCAACAATCGTCTAGAAGGCAATGAAGATGGTTATGTCCAATTTGTGGTAAAGGACATCTTCGATCGTTTCCGAGTAGGCTTTAGTCCAGAGAGCTACGACCTGACCGAAGAAAGCATGTATCAGGGTATAGACATGGCAAAAAGCACTTCGGGGAATTACGTTTGGGCACAACTAATGGAGAATGGTCAAGCGGATGCAAGTAATCGTTGGGAAGCAAGGTTAGGAGATACGATACGTATCGGCCGTGAAGGCGACACTATGCGCTATTACATCAACAGCCAAGCAGTCTATGCCTTAGCGACCGATGCATCACTTCCCTTACAGCTAGAAGTGGCCATGTCAGCACTTATGCCAGGAACATATGACATTACTACAGACATCGGTATACCATTGGATGGGAAATGTATAGTGATAGCTCCATTACCCCTAAGCGACACCCTAGGCAGTATCACCATTGATACAGCAGGAATAGAACCTCCTTTCTCCATAGCTTGGAGCGATGGTGATAGCGCCATCTACAAAACAGGATTAGAAGAGGGGTATTATAGCTTTACAGTGACCGATGGCGCCTCCAGAACCGTGGCACGATCCCAGTATGTAGGAAACCGAATTGATTGGCTAAGCTTGACCAATACCACAGCTACCGCCACTACACTCGCACAAACAACAACTGCGAGTAACTGGCAGTCTGGAGCTTATTCGAGCAACTACTTGGATAGCTATGAGAATGGATATGTGGAGTTCACCTACGGTAAACCCTCCAACATTGCTATCGGGTTTTCCTTACAAGATGATGGACTACTACAATCAACCATAGACTATATGTTGATGACAACTACAAATGGCAGTTTTAGCGTGTTCAATAATGGAACTAGTGCCTTCTCCTCATCTGACATCACGGTCGGCTCGATACTGCGTGTAGAACGCTTGGGTAGTAAAATGTATTACAGCTTGAATGAAGAGGTCAAATACAGTCAAGATGTTGACCCAAGTGAACGATTGCTCATTGACGTAAGTCTGCAATCGTTGGGGCAAACGATGTATGAGATCGAGACTAATATCGGGGTGAATACTAATACCCTCTATTGGACGGGTAATGTGAATACCGACTGGGACAATGCTGGCAACTGGAGCTATACCCCGACAGGAACAGGCGGTGATACTATTCCTACTCCGACACACAGCGTGGTGTTCACAGGGGATAACAATGCTGATTGTTACTTACAAGATACCATCAACGTTGCTGGATGGACGGTAGATAGTGCTTATACAGGCAGCATCTATTTTGATGACCATACCTCTATTATCAATGACGATTTCAATCAAGCTGGTGGGACCATCTATGGCGATAGTGCTAAGATCGCTATACATGGAACGACTGAACTAACTGGAGGAACCTTCTATGGAAGTACAGATACCTTATTCCTCTTTGATGACCTTAGTGCTGCTAGCGGTACGTACCATGCAGATGGCCTATTGGCCTTTGGCGATACGGCCATAGTTTCCTTTATCGATACACTGCCCGACATCGCTTTGTTGGATACCAATGCCAGGGTCACCCTTGGCACTAGCCTTATTCTTGCGAATACGCTCGATCTAGGTGACGGCTACCTGCATTTAACAGGAGATACACTATTTATCACCAATGCCGATACTGCCGCACTTCGCGTGAACAATGGTGGTATCGTCGCTGAAGAGGGTGACTTCTCTTCTTCGGTATATTGGCAAACTAATGCAAGCAGCGGGACGTTTACCGTTCCTTTCACCACCAGCTATGGGCAGAATAATCCGGTCGGCTATTCCATAAATACGGCAGGAACGGGTAATGGTGGAGTATTCCTATCCACCTATCAGACCGATTTAAGTAATAGAGTCTTTCCTGATGAAGATCTTAAACTGACAGATGTCAATGGAAATTCGATCAACGATAAGGTGTTGAAACGTTATTGGAACATTGCTTTCGGTGGCTACTCTGCTGAGCCTGCCCTCGATATCCAACTTAGCTACGCAGCTAACGACCGTGTAAAAGATCACTTCCAAAATACCATCAATGAACATGATCTAAAAGGTCAATTCTGGATAGGTGGCAATTGGGAAGCTCCTACAGGTACTGTAGATTCCAGTACCAATATTGTCAGCATTGACTCTGTTTTTGTGGGAGGTGTACTGGTATTGGTGGATAGTGCTACGCTCTACCAGCCTACCTATATCAATACCGAAATAGTTGACCAACTACCAAGTACACCAAATTCAGGGTCTATCACCTTGAATATATCCAACGGTCTATCACCATATACCATTAAATGGGATGATGCATCTACAGGGCTTACACGTTCTGGCCTTAATGCTGGAATTTATGGTGTAGAGATAATTGATGCCAATAATGATACATCCAGCTTTGATATTGAAGTGGCCTATCAATTCTCTTGGGCCAATACCACCAATATCACCGCAACAGGCAACAGTCTAACAAAAGACACTACCACCACAGCATTCGATGCTATTGCCGTGAGTGATAATTATTTAAGCCCCGGCGAAGATGGCTTCGTGAGCTTTACTGGTGCGACCACCGATGACGAAGAATATTATTTCGGATTGGCAGCAGATTCTACTGATGTAGCTCTGCTTACTTACAGTTTCAAAACCAAATACGGCTATACCTATATCGTGGAAAGTGGCGTGCAACGCGGCAACTACGGAAAGTTGGCTGGGCATACGTTTAAAATAGATCGAGCAGGTGATACCGTGAACTATTACAAAGACGACTATCTCATTCGCCAACTGGCAGGACAAAAGAGTGATGGACTCATACTTATTGCTGGTCTAGGTAAACTTAGCCCTGTTATTGACAGCATCCGTGCCTCCTTCGATGTACCATTGCGCGTAGCACTAAGCACAAATAACATAACTGCAGCTAATAATGATGGTACTATCAATACCCAAGTTATTGGTGGAAGCAGTCCTTACACCTATCTGTGGAACGATGCCAATACCTCAGCCGCTCGCACGGGGCTTTCGGCGAGCACCTATTCTGTTACTGTAACCGATAACGGTGGTGCTACAGCAACCGCTATGGCCGATCTAGGTTATGGCATAGAATGGACAAGTACGCAATTGGCTAGCACGACCTCTAACAGTATCCAAAAAGATACCTCAACATCATTATGGGATGCGGGGGCTAGTTCGGTAAATTACTTACCTGCTGGTGATGATGGTTTTGTAAGCTTTGAGGTGAGCGATGCCCAAAGCCGCTTCTTCTACTTAGGATTATCAGAGCAAGATCTTGGTGTGGATCCTTATACTATTGAGTATGCTTTCCGTAGAAGTAACGATTCTGTTTCCGTTTGGGAAAGTGGGCGTTTCATCGGCGCTTATGGAGTAGTAGCTTCCGGCGATGTTCTTAAATTGGAGCGTTCTGGTGATAGCATCCATTATTACAGAAACAACAGCCTATTGCGCAGCAGCTGGACCGATACCACCGAGCAACTCTTAATTGATGTTTCCTTAGGGGCGCTACAGCCGAAAGTAAGGAAAATGATCACCAGTATAGGTACTCCGTTTGGCACAACTGCTGATGTTACAGGAGCTTACCCTACCCAAAATAGTTCTGGAGCTATTGACTTGGATGTATTAGGCGGAACTAGTCCATATACCTACAGTTGGTCTACTGGGGCAACTACCCAAGACCTTAACAGTATACCTGCGGGAAGCTATTCGGTTACCGTGATCGATAGCTTAGGAGACACTACTACCAGTGCCATCGCTGTCGGTAATCGTGTTTTTTGGCAGAACAGAACGGATGTTAACACTACGGGTACTAGTATCAGTAAATCATCTATCTCTGCTGGTTACGATGCAGGTGCTAGCTCCATGAACTACTTGCCACCGGGCGAGGATGGGTTCGTTTCCTTCTTGGTAGATGATGTGGCTGATAAACGCTTCTTCATCGGATTAACCGAAGAAGATACCGATCTTACTCCGAGTTCTATCAACTATGCCATAGAACGTAAAGGCGGACGAATGTTGGTGAAAGAGAGTAATACCCTTAAATTGGATGCTGGCAAAGTATACATCGGCGATGTGCTGAAAGTAGAACGTAGTGGAGCTAATATCCGCTACAGTAGAAATGATGAATTGCTATACACTTCTACCACTGATACCACTAAAGGCTTGTTCATTGATGTAAGCTTGGGGCAGAATAGCCCAGCTATCAATTACATCGAAACAAACATCGATCAAGTAGCTGACTTTACTACCTTATATTGGACGGGTGAACAGGATTCTCTGTGGAGCAACCCGAACAACTGGTCCTACTATTCCGGGGGAGCCGCGGCCAATGCAACGCCCGACTCAATACGTGCGGCTATTTACGATGGAAATGGAAACGTGGAATGTCTGCTAACGGAAAATAGTACGACACGATACATTATATTGAATAATGGATACTCTCAGGCACTAGACCAGAATGGAAACGGCCTCAACATATTGGGCGATGCTACCCTAGGTGGAGGTACCTGGACCATTGACGATACTCTTCAGGTTGGTGGGGATTTCTCCATTACCAGTGGAACACTTTACTCTGGCGGTTACCTGTCCAGCATACAGGGCGACTTTATGCAATCTGGCGGTACGTTTAATGGAGATAGCGCAAGTATTTCCATAGATGGTGATCTCACCCTCTATGGAGGAGTGTTCAACAGCACTGGAAACGAATTAACCCTAACTGGAAATTTCACAGATACATCTAGTGCCTTCATCCACAACAGTGGTGAACTGGTGATGACCACGAGTGCCAACTTAAGCCCAAGTAACAGCTTTTACGACCTTAGCTTGAGCGACAGTTTATCCATCGGTCTCTATGACAGCCTTACGATAGTGAATACACTTAACCTAGGGGTAAGCAGCCTGTCCATGAACGGAAACCCTATCGAACTGAAAAATGCTAGTAGTTCTGCCCTAACCTTCGCGGCAGGTGCAAAGCTACTGATGGATGGTAGTTGGGATTTTAGCAATAATGTTAAATGGAATATCGCCGCGAATACAGGGACTTACATTTTACCTTTCTATACTAGTGACGGTTTAGCTGTGATGGAAAAATTGGAAGTTAGCTCTGCTGGTAGTGGTACTGGCTACTTCGTATTCGGTCAATACGCTACCGATCCTTCTTCGTATCCAAACAATACTCCTTGGCCAACTGAATTGGATAGTTATTATGATACAGTTACTACAGATGTATCACTTTACGTGGCTGATCGCTTCTGGAAAGTGAAGGCGAATGGTTATTCTTTGACTCCTCAAGCTAACCTAAAGTTAACCTATTTAGATTCCGAGCTACAAGGTGAGAATCTGATGGGAGAAATTATGCTCTACTCCCAACAATGGGATGGCAGTGCTTGGAATGACCGAAGTGTTTCTGTAGACACCGCTAATACTCAACTAACTATAGACTCTTTGGTTAGCTTCGGAGTGTTTACACTTACAGACACCCCTTCTACATATGCTACTGGCAGTGGTTGTAGCGATGCTATTTCTATAAGTGATACGGCCGAAAGCCCGTTATTTTTCATTGAGGATACTATAGCTTGGTTTTCATTTTATGCCAGTGATTCAATTTTAGAAATATCCCTTAGCAAAGGCTTATTTGACTCAGCTTTGGTCTATGTAGAGGTAATTGATTCTTGCAACGGAAATATAGTATATGCAGATTCTATTCTACCAAGACGGACAATACATATTATTTCATTATATGGATTGATTTACGGAAACCAATATTTTATTAAGGTCTACAGTAATCTCGAAAATATCAGGGGAGTATTGTTTAACAAAGTTAGAAGCAGCGCAGTTTCGAATTGTCCAATTCCCCCTACATCTGCTACTCCCTTGTGTAATCCTGATTTATACCCCAACATTGGCAACAATAATTGCAACCTAATATGTAACCCAGAATTTTGTTCTAGCTCTCCAAATTTGGGTACAATTCCAGTAGGCGATCTACCTGGCTGGGGAAATTTTTACGGCTTTGCGACGGCTATTCAATCGAACCTTCAATACAGCATTGATGGAAATGTCAATCAAAATGGTACAAATAATTTATCTACTAACGCAGTTCTTCAAGCAGAAGGAGAAAATTGTGGACAATCAATATATGCTAACGCAGATTTTGACCCAAATAAAAATTATTTAATGAGTTACTATAGGGCACATTTTTTCACGACAAGTTCAATAGGAGCTTATCGATTACCTATCGGAATTAATGTTTATGCTTATGATAATAACACCGTTTCCATTACTGGTGGACCAAATCAACGCCCCTACCCTGATTTGAACCCAGCAGGAGCTGTACTTTGCCAAATACCTGCTACAGGCCTTGGGCCAACGCCCCAAGCAGTATTTAATAACCAAATAGGGACTCAATTGTCTGGCGAGTTTCTTGATTTTGAAGTTATCTGTTCACAAAGTGGCCCATGTCCTTTTACCGTTCAATATGATCGAAGAGTTTTCCCGTTAAGCACAGGACCCAATGATGACTTTAATACGATATATATAAACAGCTATACTGACTATATGTTTGATCCAAATTTTGATTATCCAGTTTCCCCATCAGATGTTCCAGAACTGCTTCTAGACCAATTTGAAATAGTTGAAGATAATTTTCTCGATAATCAAGATGAAACTATTAATTGCGCAAATCAATCTGTCACCTTAGGAGGAGGCTATTGCGAACTGACAAATACTACATATTTATGGTTTGACCAATCTGGAACAAATCTCTTATCAACTGGGGAATCCTATACCGTTTCACCTGCAACAACAACAACCTACTTAGTACGTAGGTATATTGGATTTTATGAACACCCGCTTGCAAGCCCAGGAGGATTTTTTCAAAATGGAGACGTGCTTTTAGAAGATGCTCTAGGTAATCAATGGACTTACGATGTATCTACTGGAGTCTACACGAATGCTTCTGGCCCTACAAGCACTGTACCTCCGTTTACAGAAAAAGCTATCACTGTTACAGTCAATAATCCTGTACAAGAAATGATTACAAGTACAGTAAGATGTGATAACAACCAGTTGGTAGTAGATTTTGAGATAGACCCTGCATTGTGTGTTGATGTTGACCGGTGGTTTTTTGGAGACGGAAATTCAATACTTGGACCAGTTACGAGTACGCCACATACTTATGCTGCGCCTAGCACGTACTTAGTAACAGTTACACAACTAAATGGAGGGCCAAATATTACCCATACCGTAGAGGTGAATCCATTGCCTACGGTGTCTATTAACCATAACTTGCCCACTGAGGCATGTGAGGCCGGACCATATTCAGCAGACGCCAACATAACCCTATCGATATCAAGTCAATCTCCACCATATACTTATGATTGGTCGGCCAGTACGGGATGTACTAATTGCACGCCTGTAGGGCCTAACCCAAACAACACTGGAATTTTATTAAACAGCCCGCTTTCCGCATTTATCGATTTGTTAGTTACTGATGCTAGGGGCTGCACAGCAACAGATAACGTGCAAGTCGAACCTTGCTGCGAAGTAGATTTCGATATTGAGGGGCCTGGCACAACTTGCTGTGGGGGAACGGGTATCGGTCAAGGTCAAACCTATGAAATTTCTACCGGTACTATCCCTTCAGGATTTACCGCAACATGGTCGGTTACGGATGGAATTATAACGAACAACTTAGGTAATCAAATAACAGTTGATTGGAACACTCCGTCGGGAGGAACAGTTTGCCTAGAACTTAGCAATGCTGACTGTGACCCAATTGAAATTTGTAAAGATGTGGCGGAATGTTGTTTGAGGGAGACTTATAAACTAGATCTAGCCACACCAACAATACCTTTGGCTGATGTAATAAATGGTGTTCAAGCATATAGAATATCTAATTCTTGGTTTCTTCATTTACCATGCCCAACGGAATTGTACGATAATCAAGCCAGCGATGGATTGGCACAGGTACTAGAAACCTACCATATAAGTTACGGTGTACCATACCCGGTAACCGCAAATGGCGGTAATTCTTTTACATGGAATATGGAAGGTGTAGAGCTATTGATTGAAGATAGGTTGGATGTAAATCGAGATTTAGAGATAGATGTAGCTAGAAGTTCTTCAAACGTTCAATCTATAAGGTTTAGCATGGGGGGTAATGCTTCAATTCATATAAATGAGGAATCAGATTTGGATATTATCAGTAGCAACAATACCGGTAATATTACCGTGGAACAAAAATGCAAAATCTTATGGGATGGAATCTACATCAACCAAGGTTCAAGTCTCAGAATAGAAACCCCGGAACGATCAAATTTATTGGCGTTTGAAAATGCAATAGTGTGTAGAGATGGAGGTAACTTTATTCTTAACAATGTAGATTTCACAGGTGGATACAAAGGCATAATTATAGAAGACCAAACAATTGCCGCTAATCAAGTAGTAGGAAATTGCTGGTTTTCAGGTACTAATACCAATAATTTGTTTAGCCCAAGAGCTGGGCAAAATTCCGAAACAGGTATTGAAACCCATGATAACCTCGGCTTACAAATTGGTGTAGTTAACCCTGTGCCCCAGTATAACTTTTTTACTGGTTTAAATCAGGGCATTCACCTAACTGGTTCGTCTGCGTTAATAGTCAATAACCTTTTTGGCTATCCGCAGAATACCAATAGAAATATTAGTGCAGCAGACATACCGGTCGGCACTGGTATATTTGCCGAAAATGGCAATCAGAACTTCACTACCCAGCAAAATTTTGATTGGTTATTTATCGGTAATGCCAACAATACTTCTTCGCAAAATGATAATCTGTTTTTAGATGTTAATACGGGTATACATGTATCTAGCTACGGAAACCCGGTTATCACCAAAAATTTCTTCTGGCAGCAGCGCAACCAAGGTGCAATACTTGTAGAGAACGGGTTTAATGTACCCAATTCAAACCTTACCACATCAATAGTAAACAACAGGATGTTTGGTTCGGGTATAGGTATTGTAACTCGTAATAATGCCAATGGGATGAATATCAATAACAACCTCATCAACATGTTCGCAGCAACACCAGGATGGGTTGAAATTGGTATTTTGAGTTTAGACGACTTTAGTGTTTCTGGATTCGGTTTAGGTGGTACTGCGACTAGATCACCTAACTACCACATATACGATAACGAGATTTACGATGTTGATTATGGTATTGGGATGGTTAACAGGCCTGGTGGTAATCTTTACCTTAATACCATACAAACCGAAGAGCATCCATCTTCTTCCTTTATTAATGCAGGTATATCTGTTGAGAACTCTAATTTTAGTAGAACCAATTGCAATACCGTAACTGGTGGAAGCAGTGCCAATGAAAACGACCAATATGGTGTTAGGCTTAGTGGTACAGCCGTATTTAGTGTAAACCGCAACACCCTAAGCACTAATGGCCGTAGCATGAGCTATAATACACCTGGGTGGTTCTACAGCATGCATGGCAATACCATGGAAGACTTTGCCGTGGGTATAGCATTGGATGGGAATGGCTCTACATTAAACAATATAGGCCGCCCTATTAGCTTTAACCACCCCAATGGTAGGGTAGATAATAATAGGTGGGGTTATACTACGGACCCCAATGTGTCTTACAGCAAAGCTTTTAATGGAGCTAACAGCAACGATAATACGCGCTATTATTTACCTACGTCAAATGGTACTGTTGGATTGGTCAGTAGTCCAAATAATTTTAGTGCTATTGATAAATTAACAACTAATGCCATAGCGGGTGCGGTATCCCCTTTCTTAGCTGCTACTCATACATCTCCACAAACATACGACCCCGATGTATGCAGTAGCTACGCTCCACCTTTTGTTCCGCTGGTACCTGGCATAATATTCGATTATGCTAAGGCCCTAAAAATAGTGGGCCATAGCCTGCCATTATCTAACGATTCGCTTACCTATCGTTGGTGGGCAAGGCGCGATTTGTATTTGGCCCTTAGCCAGTTAGATAGCCTTAGGGAAAACACCGCTATTTATAACAACTTTGCCAGCACCTATACTGCCACCATGGCCGAAATATGGCTTGATAGCATTAAAGGCGATATAATAACTGCCGAAGGTTTTGGTATAGATAACGATGAGTACACTAGCTTTAAGGCCCGTGTAAATGCTATTAGCACCAGCAATACTATGGAAGCCAACCTAAAAAACTTAGCGCTATATAAGCTAGATATAACGCAGCAAGGCTTAACCGGCGAACTGCAAAATGCGGTAAACGATATAGCTACGCTGTGTTGGTTTGAAGGTGGGCCAGCTGTATTTGAGGCAAGGGCCATATTAATAGCGGATAGTACAGCACTGTTTGGCCACAACTGGGAAGCTGGTTGTACTACAGCCAAAAAATGGGCGGGTAATGATAGCGATAAACCAAAAGCAATACCAACGGAAACGGTGGACCAACCATTGGCTGATTATCGTCTAATACCCAACCTGATTAATGGAAACATGGATGCTAATATTTATCTAGACACAGAAGAAGTGGGTACGGTTTTACTGTACAACCTAGCAGGCGGTTTAGAAGCTAAGTACGATGTAGAAGAGGGAGTAAACAACTTGGCCTTAAGTCAGCTGCATTTACCCAATGGCATGTACATCTATAAAGTATGGGTGAACAATGAATTGGTGAGAACTGATAAGCTAGTTAAAATTCAATAAAACCAATTATGTTGTCTTAACGAAAAGCCATGCAACCCAGCATGGCTTTTCTTTATCTTAGAGTTATGAGAATTACCATTGCTATATTATTTCTCCTTCCGTTGTTAGCCTATTCCCAAGCTAGGCACGATGCTAATTGGGTGTTTGGAGGGAATGTTGGCATTAGCTTTCAGGATACGGCAAACCCCAAACAGTTTTTCGCTCGTACTGCCAACAGGGAAAGTCCTATGTCATTTTCGGACTTCAATGGAAACATACAGATTTACAATAGTTATGGATTTAACACTAACAATGGAAGATCTATTCGAAACGAGCTGAATAATCAATTAGTTAATGGAGATTCTATTGCAGGAGGTGCAAGTGCCAATATGGGAGGAGTTGTCTTGCCATCTCCTGATAAGTCTAAAATATGGTTTTTTTATTTACAATATAATTTTGTACCCAGCAACCCACTAATGTCAGAATGGTCACTTAACTATTTGCTAATTGATTCTGCTTTCACCACTATTATTGCAAAGAATATGCCACTTGGGCTATTTGGATTAGAAGAGAAGGTTGCCGCCTGTAAACATGCAAATGGAAGAGACTGGTGGGTTTATGTACAGGAGACTTATGACCTAGATTCCTCCCTATGTAGAAAACGGTTTCATAGATTCCTTCTGACAAATGAAGGGTTGCAGGGGCCATATATGCAGGAAGTTGGCACACCAATCTGTAGCTATGCAGGATACTCCGGTTCTACCGTTTTTTCTTATGACGGTGCCGTTATGGCAAATTTGCTACTGGCACAAAGGCTTATAGACTTATATCATGTCGATAGGTGTACAGGAGATCTTACTCTATATCAGACCATAGCGAACTTGGGGCAAAGTAATCCTTTTGATGCCAGTTTTAGTAATACAGGTCGTTTTTTTTATGTTGCTACAAATACTGGAGGAGGTGGCTCAAACGGGAGTTTACTTCAATACGATTTGTTAAGTGCTAACGTCCCAAATAGCAAAGTAGTCTTGGTAGAATATCCTTTTGATGGATTAAATGGAATGGAGTCCGCCCCTGATGAGAAAATCTATATTTCCATAGATGGCGATGCTGGTGCCCTTTCTACCATTGAATTTCCAGATTTAAAAGGGCTTGCATGTAATTTTCAACGTTCAACATTTCCATTGGATAGCGGAACAAGTTCTTTGGGAGGCAGCCTCCCATATTTCCCCAACTATAACCTAGGCCCTTTAAGTATCTACAAGGCCGATGCTGGGCGCGATACCGTGTTCG
>CAYGTK010000132.1:0-12197 GCA_964352775.1 uncultured Chitinophagaceae bacterium | reverse complement strand
ACCCATTATGAACCTACTGAAGAAATGCTCACCTATTTGGAGAAGCAACCCGATAATACAGTAGTACTTCATTTACCTTCTTCTGGAATATTGAGTATGGTGGGCGATGAACGAGCTCTTTTTCCTTATGGACGTGAGGCGGTGTACATGTATTATCAAAGCCATTATCGTCTCAATAGCTTGAATGGTGTAAATGGCTATTTACCTCAAGAACGACTGAAAACACAAAAGGAAATAGACTTTCTCCCCTACAGTGATGCGTTTGAACGCTTAGGTGAAGCAAGGCCTGATGTGATCATATTCCACAAACAGTTTCAACTACCTTTTGATAAACCCAATATGCTGAACCGACTAAGGTCAAGTAAGCTGATAAAGGTAGAACTGGAAACAGAAGATGTTATTCTATTTAAGTGGAACGGTAAAGCGGAAGGCAAATGAGTATTAGCAACCGCAAAGTATTCTTTATCTACTTAGGAATTTTCCTTTTGGTATTCTTAAAGTACCCGTTGCAAAATGCTTTAACGGGTGATACAGATACTTTGCTATTTGTTTCCACCTTTATGCAGCAAGACTTGTTGATGAAGGGTGCTCCTTCAATGGTGTTATTCCCATCTGAACAGGGCCAAGCTTATAGTGAGTCAGCTTTGGCCTTAGGGTTTTTATTCGATCTGTTTTGGGGTTTTGTGTTCAATGTTCCCATGTCGTGGTATTTAATGCTTAGCATATCTATGGCATTCACCGCTTTTGGTTTATATCGATTGGTTTATCTACTGTCAAAAGATAGAATGGCAGCATTCGCTGCTGGCTGTTTCTTTACTTTATCAGGCTTCACTTTTGGCAACATAGATACCTTTAATGTAGCTATTTGGGGCTTTGGGTTCTTCGGAATATACTATTGGATCAAGCTATTACGAACCGAGCGATGGCGATTCGTTCTATTCGCTGGTATATGCTTTGGGTTGCAGCTATTTTGTTCAGCTTATGCTTTTGCAATGGTCGGTTTAATAGTCCTGCTGTTATTGATAGGTCATCAGGAGTTTCGCAAATGGCGTTCATTGCAGCTAACGCTGTATGCGCTTCCCATAGTATTAGGTGCAATTGCCTTATTTTTCTCTTACCATAGCCAACTGTTTTCTGGAAACCCACCATATAACCCTTTGGATGACCCCGTTAAAGTGGCTATATCCAGCTTACATCTAGAAGATCTGTTCAGGGTTGGTGAAGGGAATCTGATCTATAAACACCTTCCTGTTTTAGTAAGCGATGTTGGGATAAGAGCAAAGGAATTGGCAGAGGCCTACGGCATTTACCCTTCGGCATCTCCTTTTCAGCAAGCGGATGTATCGATAGGCCAAAACGATCAATTAGGTATACTGGCAGATCGGAGATCAGCTGGCTTAGGTTTGCTGCTATATTTATTGGCTTTGGTTGGTATTTGGAAAGCCAAACGAGAAGCATTGCCTTGGCTTATTTTAGGCGCAGTTGGTCTTATTCTTTCTTTTGGCTTTAGTCTCAACCTATTCGGGTTAGAGATACCCATGCCAGGCTATCTACTCCATAAATGGGGTTGGGATAGTCCTTTTAGAATTCCTTCTCGGTTCTTTTACATTGTGTTATTCTGTCTATCAATTTTGGCGGCCTATGGCTTACGTTATTTGTTGGCAGGTAGATCGACCACCAAATACAAATTCGCCACGCTGTTCGCTGTGCTGTTTGTTTTTGGTTTAGAGAATATTCCATTTTTGAAGAAGACTTATGCTTACACTCCTATACCATATGAGGATACAGAAGTTATCCCTTACTATTCTATGGTATTGTACTTACCCACTACAATAGATATGACTGGAGTAAAGCAGGCGAATAATAGCAACAGTAGGGAATGCTACTATACAATTGATGCGATGAGGCATAGTAACCAGACGGTGAATGGCATCGCAGGGTATTATCCTGAAATGACAGTACGAATAAGAGAGATCATCTCAAAGCTACCAGATAGGGAAGCCATTTCTTCACTTAAATACTTAGGGGTAACCCATATAGTCTATCGAAAACAAGAGGCTGATGCTAATAATAAGCTACTAGAAGGTATAATAACCTCACGCGCCTATGATGCTAGGTACGAAAGTGGAAACTCCATAATTTTTGAGTTATGAGTTCACTTCTTTCCATAGCAAAAGAGCTGCGATTAGCAGAAGGGGTGCTGCTCAGTGGGCTTACGCTTGGAGCCTACCCCTTCGCTGTGGATGCTTTTGAGGAAATACACCTTGTAGCTTTAGTATTGTTGTTCATTGGTGTTTACACCTTTGTGATCTCCATTTTGGCCCTCAATAATTCTGCAGGCTATTATACTGATAAAGGTAATTCTCGCTTTCAGCAGCATTCCATGCTTAGTAAGTCGCAGTACTTCTATCTGTTTCTCTGCTTGGTAGCTGTAGCACTCGGGATATTTTTCTTTTTAGATCTTCTATTGTTTCGTCTGGCTTTGGTAGTCTTGTTTCTTTGGTTGGTCTATTATTGGCCAAAACGGGGCTTGAAGTATAAGCCACTTACTGGTTTGGGGGTTCATTTAGTTGCACAGGTATTTCAGTTTCAAATGGGTTTTGTACTGTTCACCGATCTATCTATCCGTTCATGGTTATTGGGAGCGTTTTTTGCTTTGCTCTGGGGCGGGGCCTATCTCAATCACGAAGTGATAGATCATGATGCCGATAAAAAAAGTGGTATTAAAACCACCACAGTTTGGCTTGGTGTTGATCGATCTATAATACTGTCTTTAGCCTTGTTTAGCATAGGTACAAGCATGCTGGCTTCGCTATATCTTCTCTCAAAAGTCACTACTTCCGAGGCTATTCCTTTCTTTATGGCCTATGTCCTGCATTTAAGTTTATTGGCTTACTTAAGGGGGAAAGGTGGTATTAGAGCAAATGCCACCAGCTATCGGAATACTTATCGAGTATTATACGCAGGTGCAGGGGTTATAGTATTGTTGCTTAAATTTCCATGGTGAGCGAGCGTAACAAAGAACGTATGTGGGCTTGGGGTTTATATACCCTTCTGTTTGGTTTGCTGTTCCTGCAATTTCCCTTGAAGGACAGTTTACCAGGTAATTTCGATACTTGGTTCATGATAGCCTATTCCAATGGCTTGATGATGAACCTATCGGCTTGGTGGAACTCTGTAGAAGCTACTGCACCATTATATCCTGTACTTGACTACTATTCTTACGGAGAGTCAGCAGCATTAGGGGCGTTCATTTATAGCGCTATCAAAGCAATAATTGGTTCCGATATTTGGACGGTATATGGGGTCATTCTATTAGTGTTCTCAACCACGGCTACCAGTGTTTTTATGCTAGCGCGTTTCTTCACCTCCAGCTTTTGGCCACCCTTTTTAGCTGGCATATTATTCTGCGGAGCCAACTTTACTTTGGCACATATTGACAGCATTCACACTTTATTTTTCGCACCTGGTTTTCTAGCTATCTATTTGTGGTTGAAGTTCCTATCAACAGGCCATTGGCGATTGTCGGTAATGGCAGCTCTGTTCGGAGTGGTGCAATTGTACATATCAGCGTATGCTTTTTTGTTGGTTCATGGAGTGATAGTGCTGGCCTTTCTGTTTTATTTCCGTCCTGTTAAGGTCAAGAAACACACCTTGCATTTTGTTGTTGGGTTGGTAGTACTAGTTGCAGGTTGTATCCCCTTTTTTAACCTGTATGCAAAGGCGATAAATAGCGGTGACTTTTATAGACCCTTGATTACCGAGATGGAGCCAGAGAGTGGCAGCTTAGAACTGCATGATCTAATACGGTTCTTACCTGGTGAACGCCTTTATCCAGTTTTGGATGAAGTGAACTACGGAGAAATAGCCCACACAAAACAGCTTGCTGAAGAGTCAAAGTATGTAAAGAAGTATGCCGTATATAGCAACTGGCTATTGAGCATGGGTAGCTTTCCCCAACCAGAAGAAATAATGGGCTGGGCTACGATTCGTCGGTCTGCAGGAATAGGTGTGCTGATCTATATTATGGCTTTCATTGGCTTGTTTACCTTGTTCAAGTATGATAAACGTTTGGCCATTTTCGTATCGACTTTAATAGTAAGTACTTTTTTGATCAGCTTAGGGCCATTTCTAAAATTTGGCAATACCATTATCCCGATGCCAACTTACTGGCTGTATCACTACTTTCCTACCAGCTTATTTTTCCGTGTTCCTTTGCGAGCGTTTTTTCTGGTGCTTTTGGCTTTAAGTGTTCTTTCTGCTATTGGTATTGAGGGATTTATCTTCAACGGGTCGGCATCGCGACTATGGGTCGTTCCATTTGTTATCATTCTATTTATGGCAGAGAACCTACCAAAGTCATTGCCAGCTTTTCCAGCGAAGGAATATGTAGAAGCTCCAAAGTTGCTGACGGATGGTAATTTTAGTCTATCCAATGAAGATGTCATTGTCCACCTCCCATCATCCATAGGGTTCTCGTATCGCTATTCTGATAGAGCACTTTTTGCTTACAACCGAGAGGTGATGTACATGAATTGGCAAACTCAATACAAGCACCATACCGTGAATGGTGTAAATGGTTACATACCAAGGTCTCGATTAAAGATGCAAGGATTGTTAGAACAGTTACCAAGCTATGGTGCTGTTAGGGATCTTAAATTACAGGGGGTAACTACTATTTGTTATCATACAGATATGGAATTGCCCGAAGAAAAGAATGGCCTAGCTAAGTTGAAAAGATCACCCTACTTCATACCGCTATCAAGCAACGAGGTCAACTATTGTTTCCGTCTGAAATGATACTCTTGTAATGCTTTTCTACATAAGGCGGTAGTAACAGCGGGAGAGGAGTAATGGCCTCGAAAATTATAATCTACAAGTGTGGCGTAATAGTAAAAGTATTTGTCGGAATCTATACCGCCAGAGTTCTTTGGCAATACATAAGCCCACTTCTCTTTAAATAGACTTGCAGTAGCAGTATCTCCTAGCTTTAAGTTAAGGGCTATAGCGGTAGCGGCTATTTCAGGGTATTGCCTAATGATCGGGTTCTGCAAAAATGAATTATTGACCCTTTCAAGATCTTTGGATGCACTTACGTGTGCAATGTTGAATTCTTGATTTCCACCGTCGTAGTATATCGTGTAGCTATCCCAATCCCCACCTTCATTTTGCCGACTAACTAGTTCATCTACATAACTAGGAGCTACTTTGTGATAAGTAGCTGTATGCGGAGCTACTAAAATGTAAATAGCTAGTTCTTCATTAGTACTAGCCTTAGGCTGTTTGGCTAGTTTTATCTTTCGTAACAACACTTCAAGAAGCTGTTCGCCACATGGAGTTTTTTCTTGAATTGCCTCATAAGCCCAAAGTAGCAATAGATGAGGAGGGTAGTATGGGTCGTAGACTAAAACATCTTCTTCAGCTATAAGCTCAGTAATGCTCTTACATAGTGCAGTATTAGGTAAACCAAGTTGATGCCTCCAACGCATTACATTGATGTTCACTCCAATACTCGGCATCTGTTCTCCAGGAAGGGTTAGCTTCGTTTCCCTAGCTTTTGGATAATAGCCCACCATAAATGAAGGGTACAGTCCATTGAGTTGAATGAAACTATCCATTAGTGCTATGAAACCCTGTTTACTATCTCCATGAATACCTTGAGCTACAAGCAAACCAGCTAAAGCTGTATCGTCAAAGTCAGGAGGTAACCATGAACCGCTGTGTGCAGTTTTTCCACAGCAAAAATCATGAGCCGTACCGTCGTAATTAAGCGTGCCATCAGGGTTTAGTTGGTTGTTAATGTACTCCTTAGCTTTACCAGTAACTGCTGTAGCATCATTACTAAGCATATTCAATACCATTAGTGTATGAAATATCCGACTGTCCTTCGTCAACTGCGGATATTCTAGTGTGCCCTTATAGCCTTGCCATGAACCATCTTCTAGCTGTTGGTTTTCTATAAAGGAAGTGCTTAAGTCTATGGCTCGGTTAAGCTCAGCGGTTGCAATATCGGCTGTATTACAGCTAAGTAATATCAACAGCGGGAGGAGTATTAACCACCCTTGCTGGAATGTAAAACATCGTATTTTAGAGTTAACTAACATAGCTTCTAATGCTTCAAAAGTATACACTTATTCTCGGCATTTTTATCGTTCTATTATTTGCTTGCGGCACCTCTAAGCAAGGTGCTAGCTCCAAGTTAGACAAAACTCAAAAGGAAGCCATTGAGTTAGCTCTGCAAAAGGGCTTTGCATTTATTACAGGTGAACAACTGGCAGAGGGTTCGTGGGCAATGCAAAAAGGTCTGGGAGAAGAAATGGCCAATGAACAACCTCAAGTAGGAGTTACTTCTACAGTCAATGTTTTGCATTCTCTCCAAAATACTTCCTTCGCAAAAGAGGATGCTGTAAGTAGGGCATTGAAATTTGTTGGCCGCTCATCAGCTTTTGGTGAATTGGCATGGAGCCGAGAGGGAAACACCGCTGCAGTCGATCTGAACGAAACGTATTTGAAATACTGCTACCTACCTCCTGATATTCATTCTACTAGCTATGCCTTGCTTGCTGACGGAGAAGGAGCTAAGGCCAAAAAATTCTATAATGAGATATTAATAAGTAATAGAAACACGGAAGTGCCGCTATTCAATTACTTCATGGTTAATAATATTGGTGGTAGCTATTGTGATCTATCTGGCTGGCGTACCATCTCTATATATGAGAACCTGAAGTTGATGGATATGCTATCCTCTTATTCCATTATGGATACGGCTTTGCAAACCTCGCTTATGGATATTGCCCAAAGCAATAGCTACTGGGCTAATGATAACAATTACGATTCGCCTTATTACTTCGCTTATTTGGTTAGTCACCTGAATGATAAAAGCCTTAGGTCTGCTTTTTGGAAATCTCTAGGGCCAGTTTTGGATAACCTTCAAGTTGAAAGTTTAAGTAGCGCAGACCTCACCTTTGCTGTAGTGGCTTACACAAAGTATCAACATGACAAGGAGGGTGCAGGAGACAAGATGCCATTGCTTCTCACTCAGTTGCTAGCCACGCAAAAAGCAGATGGTGCATGGCCTTTAAGTCCATACTTTTTTTCTAGGAAAGACTATGGCTCTGAAGAGAAAGAGGCTTTGTGGTTGGCGAGTAAAAAGAACGATCTGTTCAATTATATGCGAGGTAAACAGGTCGGCAGCCTATCTTCCTTTGAGTTGATAAGTGCTATTGCAATGGTATCTTATGGGGCTGAAAGTAATGCCCAGTTACCAAAAGAGCTTTTCCAATTACTGGAAGAAGCTTGCCGCCGCAATACAGACTTAGGTATGAAACTACCAAAGTCGCTCACAGGTTTTTGCGAAGCTAATGAAACCCAAAGGGGCAAGATGGCAAACCAAGTAATGGCAGACCTAGCAGAACTGGTAAAACCATACTATTACGGCAGCGAGGCCGAGAATACAGCCTTGGCTATGGAAGCGTTAAGTGCTATTGAAAAGTTCTATGCTAAGTAAATGGAGTTCACTTCTTGGGCTTCTACTTCTATTTCTTGTTGGATGTCAACAGGTTACGCCAGAGCTTGATGTAAAGCTGGTAGCTTACCCAGCGAGTTTCCCCTATTATTGGAGTGCTCCACCATTTATAATGATATGTAATCAGTCTGATAGTGCTACAGTTTCGCTAGAAGGTTATTCTATAGTGAAGGGTGCAAATAGGGAAAATGTGTTTACTATATCTGACCAGATGGTGTGGCCTAATGATTGCGTGTATGTTAATTTGGATGGCAGGGATAGGGCTGATGCCCACTGGGGTGCTATTGATATTCCAGTGAGTCTTAGATCTGATGGTAATTTACTATCGTTGGATACCACGTTAGAAATTAGAAACAGGAACGATCTAAAGGCTTTAGCCGTAAGATTATTAAAAGGAAATAGTTTGTTGGATGTTCAGCCAATTGGAGAATTATTAATAAATGGAAAACGAATAGAAAAAACAACTAGCAGCAAAGCCGAAATTGTCATAAGCTCTGAGGATTTAAACAATAAAGGAGAATTCAAGATAGAGTTAAATCTCTATCAGAAAATTGGCGATATACAACCCTATATAAGCTTGTATTTTAATGATGCCGAAGTTGGCTATGGAAAATACTTTACTGGTAGTGAATTACAAGCGGATGGTAGGCTTTCTGCACCCTTTAACCTAGGCTCTCCGCCAGGCGACTTCTTTTTAATTAATAGAACAGGTAAAACTATAGCTCATCTCAAGCATAGAAGATCTGAGTTGGATAGCATCTTGAGTAAGATTAAAGAACCAAAAAAGAATGCTGAAGTTCAGTCCATTGATCATATTAACTTGAAGTTTGAATATGAAACTTACTTACTCTTCAATTACTATAATAGAGATGTTGAAAATGCTGAAAGGGAAGACTATAGGTACAGTTCGGAGTATCCACATATAGTTTCAAAGGTTTTATTCGAGACTGATTCAAGTGTACATTCTGTGTGGACTTCATTGCATGGTAATAGCTCTAGAAGCTATAGTCAAAAAAGTTTCAAGCTGGAGTTTATTGATGACGTAGATTCAATTCCAATCATTCTACGAAATGCTGGACAAGATAATATTAAGGGGCATATCCGAAATTATTTGGCCTTTGGTATGGCTAATAAGATCTTTAATGAAAGGTTTGACATAAGGCCAGTAACACTATACATTAATAGCTTTTATTACGGTTTGTACTACCAACAAGCTCCAGTAAACGCTAAAGCGATGGCTATAAAAAATGCTATTGATAAAGATCAAATAGATTTTCTGGAGAGTGGGTATAGTTATGCTGTTAATGGAAGTTCAGCTGAAATGCTTGATCTCATAGAATTAGTGGAGGAAAAAGGAGTAAATGCCATTTTAGCGATAGAAAAGGAGGTAGACATTCCCTCTCTTTTCAAAACGGTAATTCTGAATACCTACATCGGCAATGCTGATTGGCCCGCTACTAATACGCGGGTATGGAAAAGCGATGCGCGAAATGGAAAATGGCAGTATGAGTTAAATGATATGGATGTCTCCTTTGGGCTCGACCGTAGCCACTCGTTCAATACAAATGATCTACTACGTTTCCAAGAAAGTGCTACACATCCAGCATTGCTATTTAACACCTTAATGAGGGATAGTAGTTATAAGGAGAGTTTCATTTTGCAGTACCGAGATGTTTTAGAGCGGATGAACCCTGTTCAACTTTTAGATAGCTTGTATGACTCACTGAAGCAGCCCATGCAAGCTCATTGTACTCAAGTAGACGCTAATGTGTTAAAGTATGACGACTGGAAAGCAGAAATAAAATACATCCGCAATTATCTAGAACGGCGTGACTATTATGCACGGAAACAACTGCTTCTGTTTGAGCGGGGCAAGCAACATAGCGACCATACTCATCAGCATTAGTATAGTGGGTAAGCTGGTGCGGCATGTGTTTTACTATTCTTATCTTAGTGGCGTAAAAGGCAGGCGGCCATGATCGATATTTACAAGCAGATAAATGGGGAGTTGACCACGGTGGATCAGGCAGGGCCTGGCTGCTGGATAAATATCTATCCGCCCTTCAATCGCGAGATACTCGATCAAGTAAGTGTAGATTATAATATCCCTATCGACTTCCTTACGGATTCACTAGATATTGACGAACGGTCGCGTTATGAGCGGGAAGATGATGTGAGCCTAATAGTGTTGAATACCCCAGTGGTGAACGATGAAGAGGTACAGAATGATAATCACGCTATGTACATTACGGTACCTATCGGTATCATTCTACTAGACGAAATGATAGTTACGCTAAGTAGCTATGCCAACCCTACGGTAGACTGTTTCATTAACAAGCGAGTTAAGCATTTTGACCCGACCAATCGCGAGCATTTCGTACTACAACTATTTGATAGGAGTGTGTTCTACTTTTTGCACTACCTCAAGCAGATAAATAATAAGCGTAACATTTTTGAAGATGAATTGTACTACTCTTCTCGGAATCGGGAGCTTTCGCAGTTGATGAACTTGCAGAAAAGTTTAGTTTACTTTGTGACTACCTTGCGGAGCAATGAGTTGATGATGATGAAGATACAACGGACCAACTTCTTGAAGATCAGGGACAGGGAAGATGAATCGGATTTCTTGGAAGACATCATAGTAGATAATAGCCAGGCATTGGAGATGAGCAACGTTTATACGAACATCTTAAATGGCACTATGGATGCATTTGCCAGTATTATTTCCAACAACTTGAACCAGGTAATGAAGCGGTTGACCTCTGTAACAATTGTATTGATGGTGCCAACCTTGGTTGCAAGCTTTTATGGTATGAATGTAGACTTACCTCTAGATGATCTTCCTCATGCTTTCATCATTTTGATCTTGATCTCGCTGATGTTCACATTCACTTTGGTCTTCTTCTTTGTAAAAAAGAAGTGGTTCTAAAGGCTACTCATTTCTTCCATCTTATTGTATAGCCATTTTCTATCCGCTGTGTTGGGCTTAATGTTCAATTGACTTTGCAGCTTTTTTAGTCGTTCTTTATTACGGTAATTAGCTCGTGCTAGCTTCTTGGTAAAGGCTGTGAAATTTAAGTAACTCTCGCGGTGGGTTTTGGCAACGGACTTATTTCTACGGAGGTATAAGGCAAAACTATCTCCCAAACTGAAGAGGGCTTCGGTTTCATCCATCTCAAAATAGGTTCGCAATAGGAGGGAGCGGGAACTCAGCCCATAGAACACATCATTATACTCCACCAAATGTAGATGCTCCATTACTTTATTATACTGCTGTAAGGCAAAGTATAGATTAGCTAGGTTGTAACGATAGGCATTCTCCCGATATGCTGGCTTAATGAATTCTTTATGGTCTTCAATAAAGGTTTTTGTCCATTGGTGTTCTTTCAATAGAAGTCCAACAGAAACGATGTTCTTATAATCCCAAGGCGAAAGATACCCTTCTTGAAAAATGACCTTTTTATCCAAGGCCATTTTGTAGAGTTCTAATAATTCCCGCAGGTATTTGCTTTCTCCAGCATTTGCTTTTTTAATGCAATAGTTCTGTGCGTAGATATACATCTCCCGGGCTTCCTCATCGGTGAAATGGCCGCTGTATTGATCTATATGGTCGTGCAGTTGTTGATAATGTTCTTCCTTTTCAGGCTGCAGCAGGCTCATTAGAATGTGGAAGTAGATAACAACCCCCTCCGATCTTTGGGTGAGTGAATTTTGGATGTATTTCAAATATTCCTCCTCTGGTTCAACTACAGCATTCTCTTGACCAATGTTCTTAAGGTTGATGCCTGCGCAATAGAGTTTCAGTTTACTGAAGTGGTAATAGTCGTCTAAGTGTCGGTGCATAGCAGCCATGTCACTTTTAACTAGCCGATCAGTAAGTTGTGCCCTTCGAACGGTATTTCTAAATCGCTCTTCTTCTATTCTGTATAAGGAGAGAAAGTGATCTCCATTTTGTTTTGTGGCATTTTCTAGATCTATGATGCCTTTTCGCGCAGTAGTCTGAAAATGACTATCCAAAGAATGACGCTCAAGGTGATGCAGTAATAGTATGGTATGCAGGCCGTTGTCGTTCGACAAAGCTTGGTTGGTGATGAACTGCTCTAAATACCGAAGCAAGCGGTTCATGTCTTGCCTAAGATGTAGGTAGGTATAATTCTTTTCGGTTCGCTGGATGGTTTGTAGGATTTTGCTTTTCTCTATTTCTACATCTTCCAGCATCCTGTCATGGAATAGCGCTGCTAATAAAATCAAGCGTTCGGTTTGATTTATATAAGGTTGCCCCAAGTAGCTAATGAAACTTTCACGCTCCTTTTCGCTCAAAGTTTCCAGTAATTTTATCGTTCTACTGTCTTTCATTGTTTGACAAGTAATAGTCAATAATACATAAAAAATGTTTTAATAAAGGAGTCAAGCAGTTAAATTCTAGCTGCCGTGATTGACAAAATTTGAAAAATGAACTTTTTTTTGAGCTTGCATGGTAGCACATTTGTACCATGAAATAATGTTAACTTCAAGCTACACGCCATGAACTACTACCTACGATCTCTATACGGGCTACTGACAGCACTTCTACTACTATCGCTGTCTTTTACTGTTAACGCACAAAATCCAATGGAGGGCATCTAAACGGTACACCCTTCACTACCAACCGATGTTACAACTCGACGCAAAA
>CAYGTK010000131.1:0-12225 GCA_964352775.1 uncultured Chitinophagaceae bacterium | reverse complement strand
TGCTGCACCTGCTTCTATCAATGCTTTCATCAATTCAAATGCGTTCAAGTTTCCACCGAAACCAGCTTCTGCATCTGCCATAATCGGCACCATCCAATCGATGTCACCATCGTTGTTCAACCATTGGATCTGATCACGACGCATCAAAGCGTTATTAATTCGCTTAACAACTAATGGTACCGAGTTAGCTGGGTACAAACTCTGGTCGGGGTACATTTCGCCTGCTATGTTAGCATCAGCAGCTACCTGCCATCCGCTTAGGTAAATAGCTGGCATACCTGCTTGTACTTCTTGTACTGCTTGGTTACCTGTTAGGGCACCCAATCCAGCCACCCAAGGCTTGGTAGTAATACCTTCCCATAGTTTATCAGCACCGTTCTTTGCAAGGGTGTGCTCTACTTGTACCGATCCACTTACGTTAACTACCTCTTCGGCAGAGTAAGGGCGAGTAATACCTTCCCAGCGTGGATTGGTTTCCCAATCTTTCACCAATGCATTTATGCGATCTTGCTTTGTCATCTTGAACTATTGTTTATTAAATATTTATTGTGAATGTTGTTTCTAATCGATGTAGTTGTAAGCTGGTAATGTAAGGAACTCTGCGAAATCGTCTTGGAAAACCAAATCGTTGAATAGCTCTACCGCTTTATCAAAACGTCCGTTGTTGTAAGCTGCTTCGCCTACGTAGTCCTTTATCTTAGCCAACTCTTCAGGAAGTAGTTGGTCATAAAGCTCTTTAGTTAAAGTACGGCCATCATCTAGTTTAGCACCGTACTTCATCCATTGCCATACTTGCGTACGAGAGATCTCAGCCGTAGCTGCATCTTCCATCAAATGGTAAATAGCTGCAGCACCAACACCACGCAACCAACTTTCGATGTAAAGAATACCTACGTTGATGTTTTTACGAACTCCTGCTTCACTAATAGTTCCTTCGGGAACTGCTATCAAGTCGGCTGCAGTAATATCTGCATCTGGCATCTTATCAATTTGGTTTGGTGTAGGCATGTACTTGTCAAACTCATCGTAAGCTACTTTTACCAAACCTGGGTGTGCTACCCAAGTACCATCGTGTCCGTCTTTGGCTTCACGCTCTTTGTCGGTACGTACTTTCTCAACTGCTGCTGCATTAGCAGCTTCGTCGTTCTTAATAGGAATTTGAGCTGCCATACCACCCATTGCATGTACACCACGACGGTGACACGTTTGGATAACCAAAAGTGAGTATGAACGCATGAAATGAACCGTCATACCCACCTGATCACGATCTGGAGTAATGAACGATTCGTGGTTACGGAAACGCTTGATGTAAGAGAAAATATAATCCCAACGGCCACAGTTCAATCCTGCACTGTGCTCGCGTAATTCGTAAAGTATTTCGTTCAGCTCAAAAGAAGCCAAAATGGTTTCTACCAAAACAGTTGCTTTAATAGTTCCTTGTGGAATGCCCAATTCGTCTTGTGCTAGAACAAAAGCATCGTTCCAAAGGCGAGCCTCTAGGTGGCTTTCCATTTTAGGTAAGTAGAAATATGGACCACTACCCTTCTCCAACAATGTTTTCACATTGTGGAAGAAGTACAATCCGAAATCGAATAATCCACCTGAGATCGGGTCTCCATCTACTAATACATGCTTCTCCAACAAGTGCCATCCACGTGGGCGCACTAGCAATGTTGCTGGGTTCTCACCTAGCTCATAGTGCTTTCCTTTAGCGTTAGTGAAACTGATAGTTCCGCGATTAGCATCACGAAGATTGATCTGACCACCAATATTATTTTCCCATTTAGGACTATTACTATCCTCAAAGTCGGCCATGAAAGTCTTCGCACCAGAATTCAGCGCGTTGATCACCATTTTACGATCTACAGGACCAGTGATCTCTACACGACGATCTTGAAGATCAGCTGGTTGAGGGGCACATTTCCAATCGCCTTCGCGAATTTCTTTGGTCTCTGGTAAAAAGTCAGGAAATATTCCGTTGTCAATTTGCTGCTGGCGCTCTTGGCGTTTGGCTAGCAATTCTTCCCTGCGACCGTTAAAAGCCCTGTGCAACTTGGCAACAAAGGCTACGGCTTCAGGGGTTAGTATTTCTGCGAATTCGTGGGTAATAGTACCGTTTATGGTAACTCCTGCTACTTCAGGCGCTGTAACTTGCGACATAGTGTTTGTTGTATTTCTGTTAGAAATTCCGTGCAAAAATACAAAATTCCTTAGACAGAATGCAGTAATAGCATAGGTTTCGTATCAAGTCAAAGTGTGAAATCTAAACCTTACTAACAAATAGTTAACAGCAAGCTAGTTCTATTGAAAATTCGATAATGGAAATAAGGAATTACACCGTTCGATCTACGAAAGTTTCATAATTTCTTTCACTCCTAAAAAGCGGGAAGAAGTAAATCCCTCTGCGTAGCGCACTCCTATGGCCTTACCAAAGTCAATAGCGCGAGAAGAAAGTAGGTCTAAGAACTCTGGGGAAGAAATGAACGTATCAGGTTCATCATCATGATCGTGCTTACCACTAAAGAACTGTGAGGAATAAGCTTTTACCGCTTCCATCTTCTGCTCAAAGTGTGGGGTGATGTCCACCACCAGATCAGGGTCGATGTAATCACTCTGTATATAATGGTAAAGATTCTTTGGTCGCCAAGCTTCTTGTGACTGACCATCATATTCCGTTTCTATTTTGGGAAGGCCCGCCAAAAAACAAGACCGTATCAACAACTGCGCACCCATGCCGTGGTCAGGATGGCGATCAGTAATAGCATTAGCTAAGACTACATCAGGCTTGAACCTACGGATCACTTTCATAACCTCTAGCTGATGTTCTTTATCATTGCTAAAGAAACCATCTGCAAAAGCTAGGTTTACGCGTACATCTGCTCCAAGTATCTTGGCTGCAGCTGCGGCTTCTTGGTCTCTTATTTCCGCGCTACCTCTTGTACCTAATTCACCTCGAGTAAGGTCTACCAAGCCGAAAGTATAGCCCATTTGCTTGTGTGCAAGCAAAGTACCCGCACTGCTCAATTCCACATCATCGGGATGAGCACCAAAGGCTAGTATATCTAATTTTTTATCGGCCAAAGTTAGGCTTTCAGCAATTTATCGATGGCACGCTTTACCTTACCTGCATTGGGTTTGGTTATTGGTAAGTAGTAATCTACTACTTGCCCGTCCTTACCTACCAAGTACTTATGAAAATTCCATTTTGGCGTAGAATTTACCTTTCCATTCTTCTTCTTATCAGAAAGGAAGTCAAATACCTCATGCTGCTCTTTGCCTTTCACATGTGTCTTCTCCATCATTGGGAACGACACGCCGTAGTTGCGCTCACAGAAGCCCTTTATCTCCTCTCCTTCCCTAGGCTCTTGACCCATGAAATCGTTAGAAGGGAAGGCAATTATCTCTAAACCTTTTGGTTTGTATTCTTTATACAGTTCTTCTAGGTCTTTCAGTTGAGGGGTCAACCCGCACTCGGTAGCTGTATTAACTACCAGTACTACTTTATCCTTCAATCCCGCAAGATCAACGTCTTGCCCTTCTAAACTCTTTACTTTGAACTGATGTATGCTTTTTTCCATGTTTCGCTTGTGTTTGACGTTTAACGCCAGAACCTGCTAATTGGTTTGCGAAACTTCTTCCAAAGGTTTAGCATCCAATGCCAATGCACCTAGGTAACGCACAGCATCCAATGCTGCCATACAACCTGAACCTGCTGCCGTTACTGCCTGACGGTAGATATTATCTTGAACATCTCCACTAGCAAACACTCCTGGTCTATTAGTTCGGGTACTACCAATTTCTACTTTCAAGTAGCCTGCATCATCCATATCCAACCAATCTTTAAAGATGCCTGAGTTAGGAGTATGGCCAATAGCTACGAAGAATCCTGTAATAGGAATTTCCGTTTTCTCGTTCGTTTTGTTATTGTAAATGCGAACTGCTTCTACAGCTACATCACCCAATATCTCATCTGTCTCGGTATTCCAGTATATCTTTATGTTATCGGTTTTGAAAACACGCTCTTGCATTACCTTAGATGCACGCATTTCGTCGCGGCGGATGAACATGTGCACTTGCTTACAGATCTTACTTAAATAAAGCGCTTCTTCAGCTGCTGTATCTCCTGCACCTACTATCGCCACATCTTGTTGCTTATAGAAGAAACCATCGCAAACTGCACAAGCTGATACGCCGTGTCCGTTAAGTCGCTTCTCTGATTCCATACCCAACCAACGAGCAGATGCACCAGTACTAATAATAACAGCATCGGCCGTCATGGTGGTTTTACCGTCTACCACAACTTTATGAACTGGTCCAGTAAAGTCAACTTCGGTTATCATTCCGAATCTAATGTCGGCCCCCATACGTTCTGCTTGCTCTCGGAAGTCATCCATCATCTGTGGCCCCATTATTCCTTTAGCATAACCAGGATAGTTCTCTACATCTGTAGTTATCATTAATTGCCCACCAGGCTCCATTCCTTGATACAAAACGGGGTTCAAACCTGCGCGTGCGGCATATATAGCGGCCGTGTAACCTGCTGGTCCACTCCCAATTATTAAACAGTGTGCGTGTTCTATACTCTCGCTCATTCTACGTCTATTTATCGTTCGTTGGTAAAACTACGAATTGCAGCAAATAATTCCACTAACAGGTAATCCACTATTGGGGGACAATTATATCTGCGAAATAGGTACCGTACCCACACCACACTCCTAAGCCTCCATCACCCTTAATATTGGTCTTGATCCTTACAGGAGAACTGAATGGGCTATCTCCCCCATCATTCTCCAAGGTTTGCCAGAATTCATAACACCCACGGTCAATACTGGCCCATTTCACCAACACGGTATCACCTTTCCAGAAGTAACCATAGGTTTCAAACTCAAAATCCTCTTGAGGATCCTGTCCGCGCTCTATAGGCAGAGAGAACGTCTGGGCGCTGAATAGCAGATCGTCAAAAACAGAGCCCGATGCAGGCGGATAGAGCTCCTCCTCATTTCGTTGAGTCCAGTAGCGCAGGTAGTTACCCACCGTATCGGGTTCGGTAAACGTTCCTACTACGGTTACTAATGAGTCGGCCGCACCATCATTGGGGTGTGGCCGAGAGGTTAAAGCTATAGGCACAGCGCCTGGTATATAGGTTTTAGAAGTCAGTGAAAAACCTTCAGACTCTATACTTAACCCGTAAGACTTGTTTGCTTCACCCATGAACATAGAAGTTCCTGTTAAAAAGTAGTTTACAATATCAGGAACGGTATAAATACAGATGTTCGGTATATCTATTGTATCGCTAAAACCGAAGCCAAGTGCCTCTGCAACTAGTCGTTGGGTTTCATCGGGTAGCTCGTCAGTACAAATTTCCATTAGTAAAACCGTATCAGTAGTTGTAGACACCTCTACCCTTGCCCCTCGTACAAAAAACGCCGAAAAGTCATTTATATCAATTCCTCCAAAGAAGGCCGAGTTTTTGGTTAATGTTACAAATGGAGGTTGACCTATCTCAATATTCCCTTCCACCACTATGGAATCTTCTGGCGCAGGAATATCGTCGATCACTATATCTTTAGTACAAGCAGTGGCAATAAATAAACAGACAATTGCTAAAAAGAAGGAATATCTCATTTCTCCTTAAGTTTTTTAGTGAACTTGAAATTCCATGTTACCGAAGGTAGAATAGGAAATAAAGAGGCTTGTTTAGCCTGAACATCTATATTGCCACTCTCTACATTACCAGATACATCGTAGAATAAAAAGTAAGGGTTCATTCTACTATATACGTTGTATATGGAGAAAGTAAGATCATGGTAGTGCTTCCGTTTTACCAATACAAGCGTTGCACCAATATCTAAACGGTGGTAGGGCACCATGCGGTATGAATTCCTATCGCCATATTCGTTAACTATCTGCCCTTCTATGAAATAACGCCCAATAGGTACCGTGGTTGCCTGGCCTGTTCCATATACGAAAGTGGCAGATATTCGCCATTTCTTACTTATATCGTAAATGGCAACTACTGAAATATCGTGGCGGCGATCGTAGCGTGCTGGAAATCGTTTACCATCGTTCACATCATCAAAATATCGCCAAGTGTACCCTAATGTATAACCTATCCAACCTGTGAACTTACCCAAGGCTTTTTTGAAGAATAGCTCCATTCCATACGAGCGACCTCTACCGTAAGCAAAGCTCTCTTCAATGTCTACATTCAGTTCTTGCACAAAGCTTTCGCCAAACTCTATTTGGTTATAAAGGTCTTTGTAGTAGAACTCAATAGAGGTTTCGAACATGTCCTTCTTAAAGTTGCGGAAGTAACCAATAGAGTATTGTGTACCCCACTGTGGTTTTGTTCTAGCGGTACTAGGTACCCAAAGGTCGGTAGGCAGTGTAGTGGTGCTACTTGTAACTAAGTGAATGTACTGCCTGTTCAATGTAGCTCCTGCCTTAATGGAACTAGTCTCACTTATTTTAAAGCGCATGCTCAGACGAGGCTCAATACCAAAATAGGTCGCT
This sequence comes from uncultured Chitinophagaceae bacterium, assembly GCA_964352775.1. Taxonomy (GTDB): domain Bacteria; phylum Bacteroidota; class Bacteroidia; order Chitinophagales; family CAIOSU01; genus CAYGTK01. Next base: position 5,712 of record CAYGTK010000131.1, on the reverse strand, counting down.
ATGTTCTCAGACCTGCCGTAGCCAATGGTATCTATCGGGTTGCGTAGCTCGTCGTAGATGGTCTGGTTGAACGGGCCAACAAAATTGAACATAGATGCCCTTACCCCTAGGTTCATTTTAAACCAAGGCGCTAGCTCCATATCATCCTCAAAAAAGGCCGCTGATTCGTGTGCGTATTTTTTTGAGCGGTCGTTATTAGTCCCAAACTCAGCATCGCCCGCTCGCCCTGTGGCATTATAAGGCGTAAAGGTGTGGTAAGTATAATCTATACCATATTTTAAAGAGTGGTCGGGGGTTGGGTAGTTATCAAATTGCAGTTTTATATTATGATCGCGAACCTGACTAAAAAGGCTGAAGCTTACATCTTGAAACTTAGAGGTTATCTCAAAATTATAGTCGTTGAACACATAGATAACATTCAAGAATAGCTTATCGCTAAATAAGTGATTGTAGCGCATGGTAGCGGTAGCATTTCCCCACGGGATATTAGCTTCGAACGCACCACCTGGATCTTGAAAATTGAACACATCCCTACCAAAGTAACCACTAAAGTATAGGCGATCTTTATCAGAGAACTTGTAGTTTATCTTTCCATTTATATCGAAAAAGTAGTACTGGTTACCATCAGCGTCTCCATCTGTAATGCTGTTTATCAAAGGATTGAACACTTCCAAATACGTACGGCGTGCTGAAAGAATGAAAGAGGCTTTATCACGTTTAATCGGCCCTTGAACGGTTAGCCGAGAGGAAATAGCACCGAGTCCACCTTCAAACTCAAATTCACGCATGTTCCCCTCTTTCATCTGAATATCTACCACTGAAGAAATACGACCACCATATCGGGCTGGCATACCGCCTTTTATAAGTGTAGTATTCTTTATTGCGTCGGAGTTGAAAACCGAGAAGAAACCAAATAAGTGGCCAGGATTGTAAACTACAGCATCATCCAATAAAACCAAGTTCTGATCAGGGCCACCACCACGCACATAAAAACCTGAGTTACCCTCACCTGCTGATAATACGCCTGGTAATAGTTGGATAGCCTTCAATACATCAACCTCACCCAGTAGTGCAGGTATAGACTTCAATTGCTCTGTGCTTAATTCTACCTTGCCTAGGTCAGTACTCTCCACATTCTCATCGCGGCGTTCACCTGTTACCAATACCTCATCTACTACAGTAGCTGAGGTGTTCAGTTCCACATTTATTCGTAGGTTGTCATTTAGCGTTATCGGCCTTTCATCATCTTGATAACCTAAATAAGATACTACCAAAGTGTATTCTCCTTCAGGAACAGTAATAGAATAGAAACCGTATTCATTAGTAGTAGTACCTTTAAATAGCTCTTTAACGTAAACATTTACTGCTATAAGGTTCTCGCTGCTTCCACCATCGGTCACATAGCCGCTTATGGTATATTTTTGCTGCGCGAAACCTGAAAAGGAGAGTAATAGAAAAGTGAGGAGTATTATACCGCGTGTGAAATTGTTGGCCTTGGTCATTGCTCTAGGCATGAGCATATTACCTTGTTTCATGAGTTTTTTGATCTACCGTTAGCGGAATAATATAAGTGCAAACCTGCAGAAAATGATCGGTACGTGAAAACGTATTTCATAACTTTACTGCAAAGCTATCAATTTTATCTACCAACGGCATGGTAACGCATAATAACAACAGATCATTTTACTTGCTGGCATTTGTTTTGTTGTGTGCTGTGGTATTAACCTACAGCAATCATTTCGATAATGCCTTTCATTTCGATGATTCGCATACCATCACCAATAATATGTACATCCGAGATGTAGGTAATGTCCCCAAGTTCTTTACGGATGCTAACACCAGAAGTTCTTTGCCTACTAACCAAGCCTATAGGCCTGTATTAACCACCACAGTTGCCATAGATTATTGGCTAAGCGAACGATTTGGTTTTACGACTAATGATGGTGAAGTAACTAATCGTTTCTTCTTTCACTTAAGCACCTTCATTTGGTTTTTGATTCAGGGCGTTTTGATGTTCTTCTTGTTCTTCAAAATAATGGAGAAAAGCTGGGCTAATAAATGGAACAAATGGTTTGCACTTCTGGCTGTTGGGCTGTTTATGCTTCATCCAGCAAATGCCGAGACCATTAATTATATCATCGCAAGGTCTGATTCGCTCTCTACCTTGGCAGTGGTTTTGGGTTTGTATTTATATAGTATTGGAGGAATAGCACGTAAATACTTTCTCTTTTTGCTACCCGTGTTGGTCGGTATTCTCATCAAGCCAACAGCCTTGATGTTTGCTCCTATCCTTATGCTATACATTCTATTTTTTGAGGAGCAGAAGGAGCATTTATTTCAAACACAACGCAGTACTTGGCTTAAAGCTCTGAAATATGGACTACCGAGCCTTCTTTTAGGTGCGGGACTATTCCTCTTTAGCATGAAGATGACACCCAAAACTTGGCAACCAGGAGGTTACAGTACTTTCGAATATGCCATTACCCAGCCTTGGGTATTATTACGTTATATACGCCAATTCATTTACCCCGACCAACTAAGTGCTGATACTGATTGGCGAGTGCTTACAAACATCTCGGACTATCGATTTATTGTTGGTGTATTGGGTTGTTTAACATTATTGAGTGTAGCACTTTTCACATCTTTAAGAAGGCAATTCCGCCCCATAGCTTTTGGAATATTTTGGTTCTTTTTGGCTCTATTACCTAGTTCAAGCGTAGTTCCACTAGCCGAAGTGACTAACGACCACCGAATGTTCTTCCCTTTTGTGGGATTGGTATTGGTTGTAGCTTGGGGATTAGCCTTGTTATTCTACTCTCAGAAAATAACCGCCTACACAGTCAACAGAAGACTTGCGATCGGTTTTCTAATTGCTGTGATTTTCTCGGCTTGTGTTTATGGTACCTACCAACGGAATAAAGTATGGCGTACAGGTGAACGCCTTTGGTACGATGTAACCGTAAAAAGTCCAACCAACGGACGAGGACTGATGAACTATGGCCTTGCCTTGATGCGAAATGGCGACTACGAAAATGCCTTAAGGTATTATAACGAAGCATTGGCCTATACGCCAAACTACCCCTACCTGCACATCAATTTAGGGGTGGTTAACCAGTCGGTAGGAAATATGCAAAAGGCAGAATTTCATTATAAGAAAGCTATTGAACTGAATGCCGAATTACCAGAAGCACAATACTATTATGGAGCCTACCTGCTTGCCCAACAAAAGTATCTTGATGCTAAGTATCACTTAAAACAGACCTTGGCCCTTAGCCCTGCTCATCGTGATGCTAGAAAACTATTGATGAGTGCTTATGCCACTGGCAAAGAGTATAGCGAACTAAAGCAACTAGCCAATGAAACGCTTAGCATCTTCCCCGACCATGAATTAGCTCAACAAATGCTAGTAGTAGCCGACTCAAAGGTCAACTCCTCCCCTGATATCAAGAGCTTCCTAAAAGGAAACCCAACGGCTGATCAGATAATAGAATTTAGTTTAACGCTATACAATTTGGGCGATTATAAAGGCTGCGTAGATGCAGCAGAAGCTTCGCTGAAGTTGAACGCCAATAACCCCTATGCATATAACAACATATGTAGCGCCTATAACAAGTTGAAGGAATGGGATAAGGCCATTGCCGCTTGTGATAAAGCCATTACCCTTAAGCCAGACTTTCAGTTAGCGAAGAACAACAAGGCTTGGGCAGAGAGTCAGAAGTAATAGTGGCTATGCATCCAACCAATTTTTGAAATTGGAAACTCGTTCGCGGCTAACTAGCACCTCTTCTCTATGTTCGGGGTTCAACTCTAGCTTTAAGCGACTATTGAAGTAACTGTGGATCTTACTAATACTATTAGGACTTATAAGCATCCCTCTGTTTATTCGGAAGAATTTGTAAGGGTCTAGCTCCTGTTCAAGCTGTTCCATTTTGAGGTCGATATTCATTCGCTTACCATTGTTGAGCATTAAGAATACCAAACCATCCTCTGCATAGCAGTAGGCTACATCACTTACATTCACAGAAGTGAACTGCTGGCCCATTTTAACTAAGAATCGTTCTCTGTAGGCAGGCTGTTGTATATTCTGAAGTAGTTTTTCAAAGAATGCTGAACTCTGAGGTACTTGCTGCCCGTGGAGCATTTTAAACTTACTTAAGGCAGAGGCAAGTTCTTCTTCATCTATTGGTTTCAATAAGTAGTCTACGCTATTCACCTTAAAGGCCTTTAGCGTGTATTGGTCATAAGCTGTAGTAAATATTACAGGGATGCTCACGTCTACCTGTGTAAAGATGTCAAAGCTCAATCCATCTGCCAGTTGAATATCCATGAATATCAAGTCAACTGCAGGGAAGGTTTTCAGCCACTTTACGCTGTCTTCTACACTATCTATCACAGCTACTATTTCTGCTGTAGGTTCCGCTTCTTGCACTAATTTTTGAAGCCTACGCGCTGCGGGTTTTTCGTCTTCTATCAGTAATATCTTCATACTACTTTGGTCTTAATAATAGGTAATGAGACCATGAAAGAGCCAGTGGTAACTATGGTTTCCACCACCTTATCACTTAATAGTCGGTATCTGTCGCGTATGTTATCCAAGCCTGTTTTGGTAGATTCTACAACTTGGCGCTTCTTCTGAAGGTTGTTTTTTACGATGATGTTCTCTCCTTCTACAAACACATCAATAGTCAGCGGCTTTTGGGTAGAAATGATGTTGTGTTTGATGGCATTCTCCACCAATATCTGCATGCTAAGCGGCACCAGTTTATCTTCCATAAGCTCATCTGGAATAATGATATTTATCTGTAAAGTATCTCCATGCCTAATGCGCAGCAGAAAGACATAACTATTTAAGAAACTCAACTCCTCTCGCAGGCTTATCATTTGAAGATTCTTTATCTCTAAAATGTAGCGATAAACCTTGCTTAACTTCTGAACGAACTGTACAGATAGATCTTGATCTTCAGGAATGATGGTAGCCAATGTGTTAAGGCTATTGAACAAGAAATGTGGATTCACTTGATTCTTCAAGGTATCTAGCTGCGACTGAATATTGGCACGTTTCAGTTGCTCACTCTCTACCTTGGTTTCCTGGAATTTCTGTACATAATAAATGGTTTCATAGATCCCGATAACAATGGCTGAAAGTAGTAAACCTGCTGCTTGACTTTGCATATAGCCTACTAATGGAGGAAGGGTAAAGATCTCTCTAGTAAAAAAGAAATGCAAAAGATTTTCGCTAAAAAAACAAGTGATCAAAATAAAAGCCAACATCGCCATTAATTGGTGTCTAAGTCTCAAAAACTCATCAGAGTGATCAGGATATTTCTTGCGAAACCAAACGAGTATTGCCCTATTACCATTGATGTATATGATAGAATAATAGAGAGATATAAGGAATACTGGAAAATAACTACTAAGATCACTAAGACTTTTCCCAAAAAAAATGATGGGCACAAAAAAGGCCATTACAGGAATAATGATGAGGCGAAACAAACGATCGTCGAACCCTAAAATGTCTATATTTTTCATCCCGTTCTTGATAGTTTAAAGATACTGCTTCTTACAAATGTGAAAAGGGTGCCCCTCCACAAGGCACCCTAGTCAACTAATTAAAACAATACCCTGTAGGTTACATCTGGGAAAAAGCCTATCTGTGTAGTCTCTGTTATTTCTCCAGACCTAGGGTTGAAGTTACTGCTGAAAATATTTTCG
>CAYGTK010000130.1:6700-12394 GCA_964352775.1 uncultured Chitinophagaceae bacterium | reverse complement strand
TCCCGTCTTCCACCCCAATAAGAACGGTAGCCCTTCATGTTTTCATGAGGGGCTTTTTGTTTGGGGTCCATCAAGTTGCTTTCATAATGTATAGGTAGTGCAAGTGCAGTTTTCATTGCAGTCTCTCAAGAAACTTGGGTTGCTCCTTAGCGTATTTTAGAATTGCCAGCGAAGCTTCTTCCGTATATCCTTTTCGGTAGTACGTGGGTAGTATGGCGAAACCTAGGTCTGGCATATCAAGATAGTTTCGCTTTACCAATCCACACATACCTATCGGTGTGTGGCTATCTTTTAGGTTTGTTTTATAAAGGCCAAAACCAAACTGCTCATATTGAGCTAGAAGTGCTCTTGTGATGTAGTTCTCGGCCTTTTCTAGATCATCTACTCCACCATCGCTGATGTACTTTTTCCAATCGGGGGTGTTTACCAATTCTAGAATGAATGGAGCGTCGGCAGTAGTAAATGGCTCAATAATTAGCCTATCGGTATATAGCTTAAAGCTGTCCATTTTCTTCCAATGCTGCTTCTTTTACCGCACGGGCCACTTCGTAGGCTACTTTTTCGTTCAGGCTGCTGGGTATGATATGGTCGGCAGCTAGGTGACTCACACTTCTTGCTATGGCATGCGCTGCGGCAAGTTTCATTTTAGGGGAAATGGTTTTTGCTCGTGCATCTAAAGCACCTCTGAATATTCCTGGAAAGCCGAGTACGTTATTCACCTGATTAGGGAAATCGCTTCTGCCTGTACCTACTATTGCCGCGCCACCTTTTTTGGCTTCGTCGGGCATAATTTCTGGGTCGGGATTAGCTAGTCCGAATATCATTGGGTTTTTCGCCATGGTGCGCACATCGTCTGCATTCATCAAACCGCCTATGCTTACGCCAATGAATACATCGGCATCTACTATAGCATCTCTAAAACTACCATTGGTGTTGTTCGGGTTACTGTAACCTAATATCTCTTGCTTTACTGGACTAAGATCCTCACGATCGCGACTGATGATCCCCTTGCTATCGCAAACGATAACTTCATCTACAGGAATACATACTTGGTCGTCGCTATTAACGCAGCGCAGTAATCTGGCAATGGCTATACCAGCCGCACCTGCGCCATTTATAACTACTTTAAGATCGGCGAGATCTTTACCCAATAGTTTACAACTATTGATCAAGGCGGCAAGCACTACTATAGCTGTTCCGTGCTGGTCATCATGGAAAACAGGTATACCTAGGTCTTGAAGGCGCTCCTCCACCTCAAAACTTCTCGGGGCCGAAATGTCTTCCAGATTAATACCACCGAATACTGGAGCAATTCGCCTAACGGTTTCCACTATCTCATCCGTATCCTGCGTATCCAAACAAATTGGGAAAGCATCTATATCAGCAAATCGCTTGAATAGCATAGCCTTACCTTCCATAACAGGAATAGAGGCCGAGGCACCAATGTTACCTAATCCCAATACCGCCGATCCATCGGTAACTATAGCTACCGTATTGCTCTTGATAGTATACTTCCAAACATCTTCAGGGTTCTTAGCTATTTCTAGGCAGGGTGCGGCTACTCCAGGGGAGTACAGTAACGAAAGATCATCTTTCGTACGCACGTTCATTTTAGTTTCTATAGCTATTTTTCCACGCAACTTCTCGTGTAAGAAGAGTGATTGTTCGTTGATGGTTGACATGGTGGTTGTTTATTGCTGAATGGCCTGCTTGACCGAATAGGCATCGATACCTTCGTGAGAACTATGCGCCAGCACTTCTCCATTACGGAGCAATATCAGCTGAGGCGATTGATGCATTACTCCCGTTTTGTGAGCTATGGCATTTGACACATCGCGATAGCTAATAAGATCTAAGAAATGCACCTCTACCTCATCAGAAGATAGATCCCATTCCGACTCCAATCTCCGCTTGGCCATACTACTTATGGAGCAGCGGGTGCTGTGTTTAAAAATAGCCTGTGGCTTTTGCTTTGAGGCTTCTAGTATAGCATCTATTTGACTACTCTCTGTTAATTGATTCCAATTCATATTAGCGAACCACTTCTTTATATTTCGTTTTACACTTAGGGCAAACATATCCGTTTCCGTTCTCTTCTCGTTTCAACGTTATGCCCTGCGCAAAGTTCACGATGAAGTTTTTCACAAAGGCATCCTTCTTCTTGTGGTTCTTCACATCTATGCGTTCATCTTCTACCATTTGCTGGTATTTTCCGCCGTATTCTTGTTTTCCCCAGCAGTTGGGGCATATACCTTCGGGTGCTGTATTATTGCTCATTGTGGTTGGTTTAGTGGTGTTTTAGTCTACTACTTCTACGCCCCGCCAAAAGGCCAAGTAGTTTTTAATATCGCCTACAGCTTCTGTTGGTTCTGGGTAGTACCAAGCTGCATCTTTGTTTTCCTTTCCATCTACGGTAATGGTATAGTAATTAGCTTTTCCTTTCCAGAAGCAGCTGGTACTTGTATCGGTTTCGCTAAAAAGTTCTTTCTTGATAGAATTGGGCGGAAAATAGTGGTTCCCCTCAATTATGATGGTATCGTTACTCTCTGCAATTACCGCTCCGTTCCATATTGCTTTCATAGTAGTGTTGTGTTTAGTTATGAAAGTAATACAATAGCCACGAAAAATTAGTTTGCTACACGCTGCTGAAACGTCGATAAGTTGACAATTTTGGGGTACGGTGTTAGGCCAACTATTTGGCTTTTCGCGCCTTATTAATGTATTGCAAAATATAATTATGGAAGCATTATGGCGAAAATGGTACATCTACGGGGCACTGCCAAAAATGGACCTAGTGATAGCAAGGGTTACAGCCCGTGTTTTGGCGGCTTAGGACGATTTTACTAACCTAATGATAGCAAGGGTTACAAACAAATAAGGGGATAAGATAATGTGTAAGCCGTTGACCTGTGAGCAGTTTTTAGATATCTAAAAACTGAAATGGAGGTTAATGGGCGTAAATGTTCTTAGTTGGGCGGGCTTTTAGGAGTTGGTGTTTTGTAGATGAAGCGGAACATTACCCATATAGCAGTGCTAATGACTACAGCGGTGGTAAGAACCAATTACCCATTCAGTTAGTTGGCTAGCTTACCTCACTCGCCAGTTACAAACTGGCCGGCCTGTCAGTCACAAGTAGCATACTTGTGACAGCAAGGGGGAATTCAAAATAAGTTTGGGTCTTTCATTGATATTGATAAATTAGTTTCAGAAGACAAAGCTATACTGCGAAGTAAGTTTAAAAAATTTGAAGGATAGAATATCCCCCCGCTGGTGCTAGCGAGGGAAGGAACGGCATGCTGATAATGAACGCCATCAGGAACAAGCTGCTGCACAGAATAATAGCGGTGGTGAACAGGGGTACACCGTTCGTTCCACTATCAAAGTTTGCAGCATGATTTTTTAAACAACTGAAATTTGTATTTATCATAGAATGCGCTAGCGGGGCATGTTAACCTCTGCCATTTTAACTAAGTTTAATTCGCGAACTTCTTGCATGTCAATAGGTACAACCTTGGAGAAGTAACCTTCTCTATATAGTATTGGAATTATAGAAATTAAATTTTCCGAAGTGACTTCTGATAGTATTACAAGGTTTGGATCTGTTATATAGTAGCCTTGGTCTTTTAGCTGGTCGTTAAAGTCTTGATTCAACCTTACAATGTCATAAAACAATATGTGATAAAGTTTATTGTTAATTTCAACATATACATCTCCTCTATACCCTGCAGACTTACTTGTAAACTCTTGATAGTCAGATTTGTCAATACAACAAAGTGAAATAGTCATTCTACGGTAGTGTTTCTACTGGTGATACTATAATTTGGTCCAGAAGATTTTGAAATTCTTCAGGAGTAAATTTAGCATTTTCAGCTGGAACAATCTCAAAATGTTCTGCCCGTTGTCCTCTTTGTTTTATGAGAAGCTCTTCTGGTAAATAATCAATTTTGTAAGCCCCACCGTGAGACTTTACAGTGTTAGGATCAACATCAAGAGATACCCCATGAGTATTTCGAACTTTTCCATCTGTAAGCTTAATTTCATGTGGCTTAAGTTTAAATGAATTCCCACCTCTATATACATTTACATAATCGCCCTTGTATGGTGCTAATCTGTTCGAAATCGTTCGCGAAAGAAATTGTCCAACCTGAATAAGAACTTGCTTTCCAGAGCTAGTTACTCCTTGATTATATGTTGCAACAGCAGTAAACCTGTTTATACCAATTTCAGTATTGACCACAAACGCAGCATTTACGAAAGCCGTTTTAAGGGGGGGGACTATTGCTTTTGCAACATAGTGCAAAGCAATGCCCAAAGCTCCGCCAACAGCTGTATTTACTAGAAAATCTGTCGTATTGAAATCCTCACCTTTAACGACCATATCACTAACCTGGGTGGTAAGCTCAGCAGCAGCTGAAGCAGTAACACTTGACAGTACTAATGCAGTTACTCCAAGTGAAGCTCCACCCGTATAGGCTACATCTAGAACAGCTCCAGCTGCCATTCCAGCCATAGAACCCTTTGCTATTTCGTAGCGAAGTTCATCTCCTGTTTTTCCCTGATAATAGGCATAGCCTCCACTTATTGCACCACCAAGAATTCCCCCAACAACTGTAAGGGCAAATCCTCCATCCCTATCAATATTTATTATTGGGTTATCTGCAGCGAAATTATAGGGTGATACTGCTGCGAACGCAACATGATAAGGATCTACTTTAGTAAAACGTCCAAGCCTAGGGTCGTAACTTCTAAATCGCGAGGTATAGCTATTACCAGCCCCTTTCAACTCATCATCCTTTTCATATCCATTAAAGCCGTAACGGTAGCTATCACTGGTGATAGAGCGCCCTGGCATTGCCATTCCAAATGGATAGTAGTCGGATTTGCTATAACTTAGTGATAGCAGTAGTGTTGAAGAGTTTTTTCTAGCCCAAAAAGTGCATAAATGGTTAATTTTGGACAAATTTGCCGACGCAAAAAGTCGGATATTACTCTTCCTATAGGGATAAATGGGAGGTTAAGATCTAAGGTCAACCGAACGCAAATTATAGCATCGCTGTTCTACAGAAAAAACAAGCAACAATGTACACCACCATACTTACCCAACTAATAAATAGAGACCTTGAAAAGCTGAAGACCGAACTGCAGGCTTATGAGAACGAGGCCGATATGTGGAAGTTAGGTGGCGATATAAAGAACTCGGCAGGTAATTTAACGCTACACCTTATCGGAAACTTGAATCACTTTATCGGTCATGCGCTTGGTAGTAATGGTTATGTGCGCGATCGCGAGCGGGAATTTGGTGACAAGCATGTTCCTGTAAGTGATATGCTTGGTCAAATTGACGAGATACAAGCGATGCTTACCGAGGTGCTACCAAAAGTGACGGAGGAGCAACTACAAGCTGACTTCCCCATACAGGTATTTAAAGGGAAAACATTCTCTACAGGCCTGTTCCTAGGGCATTTGCTTACGCACTTGAGCTACCATTTGGGGCAGATCAATTATCACAGACGGTTGATCAATAAATAAAGTTCTTCCATTCTAGAATGCGGCTCTATAAATAGGCTACTTTCCCGATGGAAAAGGGCTGGCTTAGCTGTGCGATTTTCCGTTTCTTTATGCTTGCACCAATGATCACTAAACGGACCATAGAAAAGATTTTTGAGGCCACTCGTGTTGAGGAGGTGATAGGGG
>CAYGTK010000130.1:0-6690 GCA_964352775.1 uncultured Chitinophagaceae bacterium | reverse complement strand
AAAAGACGCCATCGTTCATGGTGTCGCCTGCAAAGCAGATATTTAAAGATTTCAGTTCGGGAAAGGGGGGGAGTGCAGTTACTTTCTTAATGGAGCTGGAGCAAATGAGCTATCCCGAAGCGCTTCGCTGGTTGGCTAGTAAGTATAACATTGAGGTAGAAGAGGAGGGAACGCCCGAAGAACGAGATGAGCGCAAGAAAGAAGCAGATGCCAAGGAAAGCCTGCACATAGCCAACACATTTGCACAGAAGCATTACACCCATAACTTGCTAAACACCGAAGAAGGTAAAAGCATTGGACTAACCTATTTGAAAGAGCGTGGCTTTAGTGATGCCATGATAGAGAAGTTCCAATTGGGCTACGCCAAGGATAGCTATCATGATTTGCTAGATGCTGGTAAAGCGGCAGGTCATCAGCCTGATATGTTGGTGAAAGCGGGCCTGCTGAAGTATAAAGAGGATAGTAAAAATTACTTCGATTTCTTTAGAGCGCGGGTGCAGTTCACTATCCATAACTACATCGGTAAGGTTGTAGGTTTTGGTGGTAGGGCGCTTAAGAAGGACGAAAAAGCCAAGTATGTAAATACTCCTGAAACGGAGGTATACAATAAGAGCGAACTACTTTATGGCCTTTTCCAAGCAAAAACTGCGGTGCGTAAGGCCGATGTGTGCTACCTAGTAGAAGGTTATACCGATGTTATATCGCTAGTACAAGCTGGTATTGAGAATGTGGCTGCCTCATCGGGTACGGCGCTTACCAAGGGGCAGATAAAGCTTATCAAGCGACTTACGCCCAACATCACTTTTCTATACGATGGTGATGCTGCTGGTGTAAAGGCTGCATTGCGCGGTATAGATCTGGTGCTAGAAGAGGATATGAACGTGAAGCTGGTATTGTTACCAGATGGCGAAGATCCTGACTCGGCGGTGCGCAATATGGGGGCTAGTGGTTTCCAAGATTTTATTGATGCCAATGCCAAGGATTTTCTCTTCTTCAAAACAGAGTATTTACTAAAGGATGCGGCCAACGACCCTGTAAAGCGTACTACCGCTATTCGTGATATTATAGATTCGCTTGCTTTAATTCCTGACCCGATAAAGCGCTCGCTTTATGTGAAAGAGTGTGCGCAGCAGTTGCAGGTAGAAGAGCAATTGCTTATCACCGAGATAAATAAGGTACGTAACAAAAAGCGCCAGCAAGAGCGTAGAACTAAGGAGAGGGAAGATGCCCAGCGTGGAGATACCCCACCACCACCTGATAGGGTAGAGGATGAGTTACTAGCTGCGGGTATAGATGTGCTAGAGCCACCCGTAGAGGAGAACTTACGGCGAAACGATGCCTATGCACTGCAAGAGAAGGAGTTGGTTCGATTGCTTTTAGAATTTGCTCAAGATAGTATTGAGGAGCACCCTGTAGTGCATATAGTTTTGCAGGAATTGGAGGGAATGGAGCTACAGGATAAGACCTTGAATCAGATATTAACTGAAATAAAAGAGGTAGTAAGTCGAGACGAGTTGCCTGATGTTCAGCAGTTTTTGAATCATGAATCGCAAGAAGTAGCTAAAGTGGCGAGTGACATTTTGTTCTCTCCTTATGAGCTAAGTCCGCTTTGGGAAGAGAAGCATGAGATAATCGTTGCCGATCCACGTTTTAGGATGAAAGAGGATGTGCATGCCACGTTGACCCTATTCAAGTTTCGTAAACTAGGCTCTATGATCAATGAGCTGCAAGATGAAATAAAAGCAGTAGAGAAAGACCAAGAGATGGCTGCAGAAGAAAAAGACGCACAACTGAATACTCTTCTGAAAAAGAAAATGAAGTACTACAAGGTACGGAACGAGTTAGCCAAGCTGATGGGCATCACTATGTCTTAAAGTCGATAAATCTACCGACTAACATCTATACACTCTTAACTCTCTCCTAGAAATCCCTAATGGTAGGGCGGAATTCACGGTCGCGATAGATACGATCACCAGGCTTACCAATACGTTTCTTATGTTCATCTAAGAACATGAACGTAAGTGATACCTCATGTGAACCGCTGCTGAATTGAGCGATGTCGTTCAATAGTAGGTCGTAAGTATATCCAACGCGAACTAGTCCCAGCTGTACTCCACCACCAAAAATAACCGCCTCTTGATGGCGATAACCAACGGTTAACCAGTGTTGTTTTTTGTACAATACTCTGGTTTGAATATCAAATTGGAAAGGCGTGGCCTCTATCATACGGAAGATAGCCGATGGCTGAATATTGATAAATTCATTCACTTCCCAGTTATATCCTGCAGTTAAGTAGTAGTGACGCTCAAGTGGATTGTTAAACTCATCTATCAAGCTGTACAGATCTACTTTCGATTCTACTAAGTTGAAAATAGAGAAGCCTGCATAGAACTTATTCGTGTTGTGGTAATAGATACCCACGTTCATGTCTGGAACGATGTCGTTCTGGAAACCTTCGATTATCGTTTGATCATCTGGCTCAAAAGTGGTTAGCATGCTATTATCGATCCTGTGCTGGTTGAATGCACCAGTTAATCCAAAGCTTAATACCTGAGTAGGTTTACGGTATTTACTACCTGCAGTTAAGCGAAGGTGATAAGCCATAGAGAAATGCAAACCTGTACGTCGTGTAGGTCCTGCTATTTCATTGATCAACACACCACCTATACCGATATTGTAACCCACGTTTCCGTGAGCGGACAGTACCTGAGAGAAAGGAGCATCTTTAATACCTGCCCACTGACGGCGAATGGCCAAGTGAACGGGTACATAGTCTTTAGCTCCTGCCACAGCAGGGTTTAGCGCAAAATCATTGAAGATATGCTGCGACCAAAGGGTCTGCTGTTGACTGAAAGCCGTAGCGGCTATAGTCAACATCGTTAGTAATAAGATCAGTCTTCTCATGACGCTCATTTTATCTTAAAATGGTTACTGGGCCCGTTTTCAGCGGACTGTCGTTTCCAAGATCTATCACATAATAGTAAGTAGCTGCTGGTAAAGGGTTGCCACTTTTTCTTCCATCCCAAGGCTGGTAAAAGCCCGATGATTCGTATACTTCATTCCCCCATTTATTGTATATCAATAGCTTGAGGTTGGCATATAGATTAGCATTCTCAAATAACCATACATCATTGGTGCCATCACCATTTGGTGTGAACGAGTTAGGAATATTCAAACACTCTTGTGGGAAGGCAGGAACTTCAATAGTAGAGTCAATTCTACAACCTACCCAATCAGTTACTTGTACATCGTAAAAGCCCATGCCTACATCATTCAGTAGGGCATCTTTATCGCCATTGCTCCAGTTGTATTCGTATCTACCATAGCCACCCGTTACATTCAATTGAACAGAACCATCTAATAAGTCAACACAACTAGCCCAAGTAACATCAGGGTTTAAAAGTATCTTGGGTGGGTTGAGCAGGTTAATGGTATCGTTAAAAGTACATCCCTTAGCATCGCTTAAGGTGATGATGTAATCGTCTTGTGTAAGCCCTGTAATTTCATTGGTAGTATCTCCAGTGCTCCAGTTAAAAGTGTAATCACCATTTCCACCTTCAGGGTTTAGCGTAATAGCACCGTTAGAATCACCATTACACGTAATTAGCGTTATCTCCAAGTTAGGTAGAAGTGTATCAGGTTCAGCTACTAAAAAGGTTTCAGAAACCAAACAGTTAGTACTATCAACGATAGTTACAGTGTAAGTCTCCGCTGGCAGTGCCAATAGATCTTCGTCAATTATGCTTAATTGGAATTCAGAATTAGACCAGCTGTAAGTGTAAGGAGTAAATCCACCAACAACATCTAATAGTATCTCTCCTGAAAGCTCACCAAAGCAGTTTACTGGAGTAACCGTTTCTGTGATAACAATTTCAGGTGGCTGAGGTACGAATGCCGAATCTATTTTGATACATCCATTTGCATCAGTAACAGTTAAGCGATAGAATCCAGCCGTTAAGTTCAATAGAATGTTTGAGGTATCACCATTGCTCCAGTTAAGCGAGTAGGGGGGAGTTCCACCCTTAGCGAAGGATAAGATACTACCATCGCTAAAGCCAAAACAACTTGCTGCTTCGGCTTCAACTTCTGTACTCAATGGTGCAACAGGCTGAATAACAACAAAGGTGTCAATGTCTATACAGTTGTTAGCATCTGTTACGGTTACGGTATAGGTTCCTTCTTTTAAGGTGTTAAGGTCTTCAGTAACAGCGCCATTACTCCATTGTATGGAGTAAAGCGGTGTGCCACCTTGAACAGTTAGGTCAATAGCTCCACTGCTATCGCCAAAGCAAGCAACATCAGTAACTACGCCAGTAGCAACTAGCAATGGTGGTTCTGTAATCTCAATGGTGTCTAATAAAGTACAGCCATTATCATCAGTAATAGTAAGGCGATAAACGCTTGCAGGAAAATCAACCAAGTCTTTACTAGAAACGCTTAACACAAAATCAGCATCAACCCAATTGTAGGTGTACGGCGGTGTTCCGCCAGTAACTGTACTGCTAATAGCACCCGTGCGTTCTCCAAAACAAAGTACATCCGTTACTTGAAAAGTAGCTTGCACCTCTTGAGCAGGCTGAGAGATGATAACCTGTGCTGTTTCGGTACAGCCATTAGCATCTGTAACCGTAGTAGTGTAAGTTCCAGCCAATAGGTTAAACAAGTCAGGTGTTTGCGCACTATTGCTCCAAAGCACGGTATAAACAGGGGTTCCACCAGTTATATCTAGGTCTATTGAACCTGTATTAGCACCAAAGCAGGCTACATCCACCTTTGTAAAGGTGATACCCAATGGCTCAAGCGGTTGATCGATAAATACTTGCTCTTCGGTAGTACAACCATTGAAATCGGTAACAGTAACCGCGTAATCATCAGTAGGTACGCCAATGAGGTCTTGTGAAGTAGCTACGGTAGTTCCTGCGCTATTCTCCCAGTTATAGGTATAAGGTAAAGCACCACCTTGAACACTCAAATTCACTTCACCGTCACTAAAACCAAAGCAACTCACGTCTATTTTTGTAAAGCTACTAACCAGTGGAAGTGGTTCAGGCACAGGTAAAGTATCCGTATACACACAACCATTATTATCCGTAATGGTCAAGTAATAATCATCGGCCAAAAGGTTATTAATATCCTCTTGGTTCAAGTTCAATACGAAATTGCTGTTGTTCCACTCATAAGTAAATGGTGTAGTTCCTCCTGTTAGGGTAAGGTCTATTGCTCCAGTACTATTGCCAGCGCAATCAACAGGGGTAATAGAATCAGTAACCAGTAGTGGTGCTGGCTCTGTTACTATACGTGTAAGGGTAGCATCACAACCATTAGCATCTAATACCAATACGGTATAGGTGCTAGCAAATAGCCCAGTAATATCTTCTGTAAGAAATGTTCCTGAATTCCAATCGTAAGTGTATGGAGGTGTTCCCCCAATAACGGTAAGGTCTATCTCACCGGTATTGGTAAAGGCACATAGCACATCGGTTACAGTAGCTGTTAATACTAGTGATGTGTCAGGTTCTGTAACTACATAGCTATCGCTGAATGTACAGTTCCGTAAGTCGGTCAATGTTAACGTATAAGTACCTGCTGTTAACCCAGAAATATTCTGCGTAGTATCGGTATTGCTCCATAGGTAGCTGTATGGGGCAGTTCCACCACCAGGAGTAATATCAACTTGCCCATCTGCAAAACCAAAGCAGCTAACTGGTGTGCTTACGCCAACTGCCGAAAGAGGCAGGCCTGGCTCAGCTACTAGGTAGCTTGCTAAAAACTGACAGCCACGAGCATCAGTTATCTCCACACGATAAGTATCTGCAGGAAGGAAGAAGATGTCTTGTGAAATGTAACTCAAGTCGAAGGTAGAATTCACCCAATCGAATGTATAAGGTGTAGTTCCACCGCTAACGGTTAATTCTATCGACCCCGTAGGTTCTCCTGGGCAGGTAACATCTGTTACTACTGCTGAAGCTGTGAGGGGCTGTGGGTTGTTAAGTGTAACTGAACGGGTAATTGTACAGTTATTATTATCCTCAATAACAACACTATAGTTTCCTGCGGGAAGGTTGGCAATATCTTCTGTTAAAAAAGTGCCACTGTTCCAGTTGAAATTATAGGGAGGGCTACCACCAAATACATCAAGTAATACAGAACCGTTCAAGTCTCCCGTACATGCAGGATCAATTCCCGTTATAACAGCTCCTAAAGGAGTATTAGGTTGTTGAACTGCGGTGTTGAGTATTCTAGAGCATCCGTTAGCATCCGTTATTGTAACGGTGTAAGTTCCTGCTGCAACGTTATTCAAATTGGCAGAAGAAGGACCATTAGACCAAGCATAACCATAAGGTTGCGTTCCACCCTGAACAGATGTAACTACAGCACCAGTAGACTGACCAAAACAAAGAATATCAGTTTCAGTAGAAGTAGCTACTAATAAGTCGGGCTCGTTTATTACCGCTAAGCGGGTCACATTACAGCCTGTTGTAAGGTCGCTTACATCAAGTGAGTAGATACCCGCTGTGAGGAAGTTAATAGATGCTGTATTAGCTCCATTACTCCATTGGAACTGATAGTTTCCAGATCCTCCAGTTACTATAGCACTAGCCGAACCATCGGCCGCACCAAAACAGCTTACCGTAGGGGTGCTGCTTAGCGAGACAAGAGGGCAGGGGTTTTGCGCAAGTAGGGCAATAG
>CAYGTK010000129.1:7680-12412 GCA_964352775.1 uncultured Chitinophagaceae bacterium | reverse complement strand
TGATAGCATACCCTATCGAGAAGTTAAAGTTTAAGCTTCGTGAACGCCAGTATTGGAAAAATCCACCAACGGCTAGTAAACAAGAACAAGAGTTTATAGATAATCTAAGAACTGATATTAAACCATTGTTGGAGCAGAATAAAGTTGCTAATTCTTCATGGCAAGAGCATAGGGAGACGCTTAACAAATTAGTAGCTGAACAGGACCCTAGGAACTTCACTAATTGGAGCGTTATCCGAAGTACTATGTTCTGGATACCAGATGCGGTGGAGTTGGAAGAACTTCAGCAGTGGGAAAAATGGCCAAAATGGAAGGCAGCATTAATAGAAGATGGAATAGGGAACCCAGAGCCATATAAGTATTTCCCAAAAAGCAGTGGCAACCTCATCCATCATGCGTATAGTCTTTACAGGTTTGAAAAGGCAACGGGAAAAGACCTGTCTGAGTTAGATGTTATTTTTGAGTTTGGCGGAGGTTATGGAAGCTTATGTAGATTGTTTTATAAGTTGGGTTTTAAAGGAACCTACATCATCTATGACTTGCCTGAGTTCTCCGTTTTACAAGAATATTTTCTTCGTTCAACAGGCTTGCCTATAAACGTTAAAAGGTCTTTACCGGCTAGTTTCTCAAAAGGGAATATGAGCGTTGCCTTAATATCAGGTGAAGAGGTGTTGAATGACCTACCAAAGATCGATATGTTCAATGCTTTTTGGTCTATAAGCGAAGTGCCTTTTGAATTACGCGATACAGTATTCAAGGCCATAGGTAAAGCAGATAATTATTTGATCGCATTCCAAGAGCATTTTAGCGGATTGCATAATCAAGATTACTTCACAGCATTATCTAATAATGTTCCAGAGCGAAACTGGAAAACAGAAAAAATAAATCACCTGGATGGTGTAGCCTTAACAGATCACCATTACCTTTTCGGATCGTAGGCGTTCTTCTACAGCAGTAGTTGTAATTGAAACGATTTTGAACTTCGAGATCCAAAAACATCCCTTCGTTCTTGATGACTTCTCAAATAATGTCATCTTTGCATCGAAATTTTAAAACAGAATTTATGAGTCTTTTAGTAGTCGGTACAGTAGCATTTGATGCCCTTGAAACTCCATTCGGAAAAACAGATAAGATCACTGGTGGGTCTGGTCTATATTTTAGTTGGTCAGCATCCAACTTTGTAGATGATATAAAATTGGTTTCGGTAGTTGGCGATGACTACGATTTTGAGGAGATAAAGCAATTGAATGAGCGCGGTGTTTCTACTGAAGGATTGCAAGTGAAAGAAGGGGAGAAGTCTTTCTTCTGGAGTGGTAAGTACCATATGGATATGAATACCCGCGACACACTAGTTACCGACTTGAACGTATTGGCCAACTTTGACCCTATTCTGCCAGAGAGCTATAAAGATGCTGAGTTTGTAATGTTGGGTAACCTTACGCCGCAAGTACAGATGCGCGTGATAGAGCAAATGCCTAACCGCCCTAAGTTGGTAGCTATGGATACCATGAACTTTTGGATGGAGCCAGCATTTATGGACGACTTGAAGGCTGTTATTAAGAAGATCGACATTCTTATCATTAATGATGAAGAGGCTCGTTTGCTATCAGGTGAGTATTCTATTGTTAAAGCGGCTAAAAGTATTTTGGCAATGGGCCCTAAATATTTGGTTATCAAAAAAGGTGAGCACGGTGCTTTGTTGTTTGATAACGACAGTGTGTTCTTTGCACCTGCTCTTCCGTTAGAGGAAGTATTTGACCCAACTGGTGCTGGCGATACGTTTGCTGGAGGCTTTATTGGCTACATAGCGCAAACTAAGGATGTATCATTCGAGAACATGAAGCGCGCTATCATTTTTGGTTCGGCAATGGCTTCGTTCTGTGTAGAGAAGTTTGGTGCTGAGCGCTTAAGAGAGATAACCAAAGAAGACATTGAAGGGCGAGTGAACGAGTTTATCGAGCTAGTTCAGTTCGATATTTCACTAGTTGAAGAATAAGTTTATAGGTGTTTAGGTGTAGGTTTTAATACCCTTTTATCGTGGTTTTCATATAGGTAACTTGCTTAAGTTATAGGCTCAAGCACTGTAGCAAAAGCTAGATGAATACAATACTTACTTTCATGGCAGTTTTTTTGCCATGCCTATTGTCCGCGCAAAGTACTTTCTCTGATATTCAGGGTGTATTACAAACTAATTGTACAGGCACCTGCCATACATCTACTCAGCCTGATGGCGGGCTAGATTTTACTTTGCCATCAGCTGACCTATATGGTGCTTTGGTAAATGCTACCCCCCAGAATGCAGGCGCAATAAGTGAGGGCCACAAGCGGGTATCACCTGGCTACCCCAATAGAAGTTTCTTATTTAGAAAGCTTAGTCATCATTTGGATGGTGAAGAGCCACTTCATGTAGGTGAGGGTGATGCAATGCCTCCGTTAGGTGCAATGATGGATAAGGCGGATGTAGAATTGATACGGCAGTGGATATTCTATGGTGCTCCAGATGCTGGTGTGGTGGTAGATAAAGATGTGTTAGTAGACTTTTATTCAGGCTTGGGTAAAAAGCGAATCACTCCACAAAGCGTACCAAATAGCATTAATGTAGAACGAGTAAAACTAGGTCCAGTTATTTTGGCTCCAGAACAAGAGTTGGAATATTACAAGAAGTACGATCTACAATGGCTAGAAGGTAGAGATGTTACTGGAATAGACTTAAAGATGAATCTTCAAAGTCACCACTTTATAATGTTCAAGTATCAAGATGGAACAGCCCCATTTGTTAGCGATGGCTTTAGAATTGCAACCGCTTTTACTGATAGTACAGGCGAAAACCTTGTTGGCCTTCCAGTAGCTGGCTGGCAATTTTCTAACGAACATCAACTACCAACAGATTTCTGTTACCGATGGGAGCAGGGTACCGTAATAGACCTGAACATGCACGTTAAGAATTATGATAGTGATTCGGTATTGGCGGTAGACTTGTATATGGATATTTACTACGAGCAAGAAAATACCGTGCCCAATGAAATGTTCTCTTCCTTTTATGCTTACGAAGATGAATTTGGAGGCAACGATTGGGAAATACCTAATGATGCTACTTTTCATACATTGGTGATGGAGCAGTATGAAGAAAACAGCTTAGATACTATTTACATGTGGATGCTACAAGCGCATACCCATGAGCGTGGGGTAGACTATAACATATGGAGGAGAAATGTAGATGGTACAAAAGGGGAGCAAGTGTATGACGGTTCGTTCGATTACGAGAATAACTTTGATACGGGCATATTTGATAGAGACCACCCACCCATTAAGTTGTTTGAACCGTTTTTAGCAGTGCCACTAGCCGAAGGGTTGATACATGAGGCGATATTCTATAATGATGGCCCCGCACCAATAAAATCAGGCCCTACTACTGCTGATGAAATGTTTGTCACTTTTTACCAGTATTCTGAAACTCAAACTAGTGAACGTCCGGTGTCGGTAATAGCGAATAGAAAGAACGATTACTTCTATACACATTTGTTTCATTCCGCTCAAAGATTAGAGTTATTCTATTCTGATGGTTTGGAAGTTACCGACGTGATCATCACAGATCTTACAGGTAAGGTTTGGGAATACGAGGTGCCAAATTATGCTTTAGGCCAAACAACTATTGATATTTCTACTTTTGCAAAAGGGGTATACACCATCACTGTAATTGCTAACTCCTCTGTTATAAGCGATAAATTCTTAAAGTATTAGTGGCTTGAATTTCTGTGCCTTACATACAATGTGATTTAGAATTTGTTTATCTTTTAAGTCCCTTTTCTAGCAATAACTACATTTCCTAACATCAACCCTTAATTTTTCATCATGAAAAGTGTAGTTACTTCATTCCTGTTATTCTCTTGTTTATTATCCATTTCAGCTCAAGGTACTTTTCAAGAAGTGTATGCTGTATTTCAAACCAACTGTGTTAACTCCTGCCATGTAGGTGCAACACCTGAAGGTGGTTTAGACCTATCGGGAAACCTTGCTGATACCTATGCGGCCATAGTAGATGTGCCGCCAAATAATGCCACAGCGGCAGCTACTGGTAATATGTTAATAGCACCTGGCTACCCAGAGCGTAGTTTCTTAATGCGCAAACTATCACATCACTTAGACAACTATACTCCAATAGCCAATATGGAGGGAGGGCAGATGCCACCAGCCGGTGCAACTATGGATAAGGTTGATGTGGAGCTAATACGCCAATGGATAATTTATGGTGCGCCTGATACTGGTGCCGTAGTTAACACACAAGACATTGCTAATTATTATGGAGGAATGGGTAAGCAACGGTTCTCTCGTCCGGCAGCTCCTGACCCAAGCTTGGGACAGCAGATACATCTAGGTCCTGTTTTTTTAGCTCCTGGCCGAGAAATGGAATTCTTTAAAAAGCATGAGCTGAATTGGGCTGAAGGTAAAGAGGTAGTGAATATTGACATTGATATGAATTTGCAGTCGCATCACTTCATTATGTATCAGTATAATAGCATTAACAATTCCAATAGCTTTAAAGAAGGCCTAAGGCCAGTAAACCAGATATTTGATGCTGCTGACATTAATTTTGCGGCTACACCATTAATAACTTGGCAGTTTGAGCGGGAGCATCAGTTGCCTGAAGGAACTGCCTACTTTTGGCCGCAAGGCACAGATATAGATCTGAACTACCACATCAAGAATTACGATGGTGATTCAGTATTAGCAG
>CAYGTK010000129.1:0-7670 GCA_964352775.1 uncultured Chitinophagaceae bacterium | reverse complement strand
TTTTTGAATGTATATTATCAAGATGAAGGCATAGCTGACCTAGAAATGTTCTCTTCTCTATTAGTTTATGGTGGCACTAATCCGCTTGTGCTAAATGTGCCTAACACAAGTCAAGTTCATACCTTAGATATGGAACAGTACAGTGCTGGCTCAAGTGATGTTGAATACCTTTGGCTGATACAAGGGCATACTCATCAACTGGGTACGGGCTATAATATTTTCACCAGAAATTCAGACGGAAGTAAAGGCGACCAAGTATATAGTGGTACCTACGATTATGAAAATGGATTTGATACAGGAGTGTATGAGTATGATCATCCACCAGTGCGCGAGTTTATGCCGTTTTACGAAATGAAGATGAATGAAGGCTTAGTACATGAGGCATCATGGTATAACGATGGGCCTGCCGATGTTGGTTTTGGATTAACTACTGCCGATGAAATGTTCATCACTTATTACCAATACACCAAGTCGCCACTATCTACATCAATTAAAGAGACTGATCTTAGCGGGTTAAAATTATATCCCAATCCTACGGAGAATACATTGGTGCTAGAACTGGAAAATACAACAGCTACGGAGTATGAATTGTCCATATTTGACCTGAGTGGAAAGAGTGTGTTAAGCCAAAACAATTTGACCGGTCAACGTCAGCAGATGGATGTTAGCATGCTTTCTTCAGGCACTTACGTAGTGTTTATCCAGTTCAGTAATGGAGACAGCTACCGCCAAAAATTAGTTAAGAACTAGTAAAAGTGGGTGCTATCTAAGGATGATAAGCTTTCTCGTTAATAGTGAGCTTGCTGTTTTGAAATGGATGAAGTACACCCCCTGCTCTAAAGAACTAATATCTTCTTGGTGAGTTCCTGTTTCAATAGATTTGTTCAGTACTGCTCGTCCACCAGTGGTCAATATCTCCATTGTGGTTTTCTCTGTTGACGTACCTCTTTCTATTACTAATAAGTTTTTAGCAGGATTAGGATAAAAAACAGGACCATTATCGCTTGCGCCAAATGAACTGATGCTGGTTGGTGTTGTGGTAGCCGTGTCAATAATACTTAGGCTTATCTTGCAAGTATCAAAATGGCCACAGCTATCAGTAGCTATCAGGTTAATAAAATGATCGCCTACTATCAACATTGAACCTACTTCTGGAGATTGCCAAAATGTAGGGTTAGCAAGGCAGTTGTCTGTAATGGAGGTTACAGCGTTAGAGTAATCAGGTACTGCGGGAATGTTAGCTCCATTGGCCAATAATGTGTCAATACTAATGCTACAACTGATAACGGGCGCTACAGCATCTTGCACAATTATGGTTTGAATATGAGTTTCCGTATTTCCGCAGGCATCAGCAACGGAGAATGTGCGTGAGATAAAATAGTTCTGCCCACATGATGCTGGGAATAGTGCATCTGTATGGTTGATCGTTAAGCCACCTTGAGCGCAATTTGTACTAGCTAGTAGGTCTCCCGTAACGCTAACGTCTGATGGACTATCGCAAGGTATTGTTAAGCTTGTAGGTGCTTGCGTAATAGTGATGCTACCTGGTCCTGATGTAGTAAGCCCTGCTTTGATAATGGTAAAGTAATCGTCAACAGCACCATTTTCTCTTAGGAATTTCAGGTTCAGGGTGTCGCGGTTTATCTCTAAAACACAAGAACCCAGTTCGTTCAGAGAAGTTACCATAGCTGGGTGGTTAAGTAGTCCACCTGATGTTTTGCCAGACGACCCGGCAGTGATATAAACAGCACCATCTCCAGCAGTTGGGCCTGTAGATGTTTTTTGATAAGCACCATCTCCATCTGCTTTTCCATCTCCATCGCCAGTTGGCCCTACAGTATGGTCATTTTTATCGAAGCTGAAAGATAACCCATGATGCCCCTTTAATAAGTAAGTTCGCTCGTAGGAGTGGCTGTGACCATTTAAAACTAGGTCAACCCCATAGTCTTCTAGCAGTGGTAAAAAGTTTTGTCTCATCTGAAACAGTTGGAGTTCTATATCAGAATTGTGAGACCCTCTTGTGTAGGGTGGATGATGCCAAAAGGCTACTATCCAATCCGCAGTTGTATTCTGTAAGTCAGCTTGACACCAATTATACATAGCGCCGCCAACACTCCTGTCGGTTTCGTAAGATTCTAAAACAATGAAATGCACATTGCCATAGTCATAAGAATAGTAGGCTTCCGTTCCTGATGCTACACCACCACACTCGCCATTCTCTGGAAAGGTGAAAATATCAAAATAGGGTCCGCTTTGAGAGGAAGCATCTGCCGCTCTTCCATCATGATTCCCAAGGCAAGACCAGGTCACGCTCTTCTTCAGAATATCTTCATACATGTTCTCGAAAATAGCATCTTGATACTCCCCTTGCTCCCCATCATTATAAGCATTATCCCCTAGTAAAAGGATCATGTCGGTATGGTCATCAGTGGCAGGTCTGCTAGCTACATAATTGTAGTAAGCATCACGAACATCTCGTTGATTATTATTAGCAGTTCCACAGTCGCCCAATACCCAAGCTCTTATAGGTTGTTGTGTTCCAGGTATTGGCGCAGTAATAAAATCTTGATCTTGTTGGTTATTGAATGTGCCAGATGAATGGTGAAGCTGGTAGTAATATTTAGTGTTGGGGTTTAGTAAGCTTATCTCTACTTCATGCTCTTTAGTATTTCCCAAAGAACTTAAAGTAGTAGCAAAATTGCCTGGAGAAGTACCATATTTTAAAATGCTAGCAGTGGCTACATCAGTTTGCCATTTTACTACTATACTTGTAGAAGAACCTTTCTGCAAGTAAGGGCCTCTAACTATTTCAGGCTGAGCATAACCACTCATAATAGGACTAAAGAAAAATACGATCAGGAGTAGCGTTTCAATTCTTTTCACGTGCACTATTTATTTGTTCAGCTAGTTGATGCATAGCCGCAGTTTGTCTAAGGTGAGGGGGTAGCTTTTCTAAGGCTTGGTCGGCCAAACTCAGGTATTCCGAAGCTTTGGCTTGCTCACCGAACATGTCGTATATGTTAGCTAGTTCGTAGTAGTATCTTTCTTTGCGTTGCAACTTATCAAGTCGCTTCTCATAAATAGCTACCACCTGTTCCATCTTCCTTTGCTTCAGGTAAATATTTATAAGCGAAGCCTCTAACACTACAAGGTTTCCTAGTTGCTCAATGCCATTTACTAAGGCACTTTCTGCTGCTGGTAAGCTATCAAGCTTCTCTGCAGTTGTAGATAGCTCTAGTATATTCTCGGGTATTAGCTTTTCAGCCTTTTCTACTACTAGAAAAAACCTTTGATAGGCTAGGTTCAAGTCACTGGAAGCTAAAGCGATAGTACCACCAACCCTGAGGGCGTTAATGTCAAAAGGATATAGCTTTAGGTGCTTGGCTATGGCTTGCTCTGCATTTTTAGTTTGGTCATCTGCCAAATATACTTTTGCTAACCAGAAATTGTGGTCGGTACCTTTATAACCAAGGGAGTTTGCTTTTTGTAGGTCAGCTAAAGCGCTATCTAATTCTTGATGGTGGTAATATAGTTTCCCTCTTTCCATATACAGGGAGTCAGAAGCGGGAGTATTTTTAATTTGTTGGCTAAGCTTTAGTATACGTTCATGTAGATCACCATGAGCGTAGCAGGCAATGCCTAGTAAGAGTAAAAGAAGAGTGAGCAAGGTTTTCATCTCTGCTAAGATAACGAGAAACCACCTTATATGCTTAATGCAGTTGGTTAAGTTAACGTGCCTATTACTGTAAATTTCTTAAACACGATCTCGGTATGAGGGGCATCAGGTAATTCTGCTGTAAGATCTTGGCCAGCCCAGTGCTCATAGTGCCTTCCATTTTTCCATAATCTACTTTCCGAAACATCGTAAATAAGGCCTTTATAAGCCACCCATATTTCGGGTTTGTCTTGGCCATTCCTTAAAGCTAACTGGGCTCTGCTGTATTCTTGCATGGCGGCAAAGTAATAACAATAAAAATTGGCTTATGCAAGTCCCTTTTTTGAGTCAATTGGCAGTGATACATAAAAATGTTTTAAAAAAGTTCAATCTTTTTTTGGTGTTTTTTCATGCTGCTAAATGATAAAAGGAGGTTATTATCTTATATAACCTAATTTTTCTTAAAAAGTTTAAATAAAAATAAAGTGTAAAAAAAATCAATCAGAATAGACCGGTCAAACGCTTGCTGGTAAAGACTTATTATGTAATTAGTACAAATTAATACGGAGACCTGCTAAATAGCACTAGGTTAAATAGCTTAGTTGCTTTGATTTAATATCATATAGATGACTGGTCAACAGCAAGTTGTGTTATACGGTATGTGGTGCATAAAAGGTTCGCGAAAAGTCAACTTTTTTTGTCTAGGGGGTTGCGTTTTTTTAATTTAATGCACACTTTGAAACCTTAGGATCAACCCTAAGACCAATAACTAGACCTTTTATGTTCTCAAATTATAGCACCATGAACATCCTTTCAACTGTATCTACAGCAGTAAAAAATTGCTGTACGAACTTTACCAATGTTGCAAGCAAAACAAAAGGACTTACCACATTACTGGTAGGTCTTTTTTTATTGACGGCATCGCCAAATTTATTTGCCCAAAATTGTACTGGGGTAAATCTTCAGAACTCACTAACTTTTTCAGGTTGTGACAATGAGGTTACTCGAACAGGTATCAACCTGGGA
This sequence comes from uncultured Chitinophagaceae bacterium, assembly GCA_964352775.1. Classification (GTDB taxonomy): domain Bacteria; phylum Bacteroidota; class Bacteroidia; order Chitinophagales; family CAIOSU01; genus CAYGTK01. The sequence continues at coordinate 2,989 of CAYGTK010000129.1, read as the reverse complement.
GATTACTCAACCTTCCCGGTTATTAGTACTGCACAATATAGATTCAGGACGACTAGTTCTTCCGTTAACACATCTATTACTGGTAGAACTACAAACGGAACAGGTTCTGTACGTTTTACGCAAGACTCTAACAATGATGGAGACGATGAGGATATCACATATACGTCGAATTTCAATGGTACGCTAGCGGTAATTGTTAGGCAAGCTACATGCTCATGGAGTAACAACTCCGCGATACTCAGGTATCGCCAAGTTGAAAACTTTGACATAAGCACTTCAACAGCTACTATATGTATAGGAGGAACTAAGTCACTTACCATTTCTGGTTCAGGAACTGGTGGTTCATGGTCTATCGTAAATGGTGGCGGTTCTATATCAGGTACTACTTACACTGCAACTACTACAGGAACAAAAACCATACGCTATACTCTAGGTAATTGTTCTGATGATCTTTCGTTCACCGTAGTTAGTGACCCAAGTGTATCTGTTTCTGGTGGAACTACAGTTTGTAGTGGTGGAAGTGCCACGCTTTCTTCAAGTGTGTCAGGTGGTTCTAGTTGTACTAGAATATGGCAAGTAAGTACTACTGGTACTGGCGGATGGTCAAATACAGGTGGTACAGCTACAACTCAAGCTACAGGTGCTTTAACTTCAACACGCTACTACAGAATAGTATATAGCTGTACAGGTAGTGGATGTTCTAGTGCTACTTCAAATGTTGTTGCAGTGAATGTAGCAGCAGATCCAGGTATTAGCATTAGCGGTGGCGGTGAAGTTTGCCCAGGTGGTAATGCTACTCTTACTGCTTCTACTACTGGTGGAACAGGAACAAGAACTATTCAATGGCAACGTGCTACTTCAGCATCTGGTACATATAGCAATGTTGGAACTAACAGCACTACTTATAACACAGGTTCATTAACTTCTGATTTTTACTACCGTGCTATAGTATCATACACAGGTAATGGTTGTAATACATCAACCTCTAATACTATTTCTGTTCTTCAGGATAATACCCCTCCGGCAGCTAACTGTAGAAACTTCACTTTGAATCTAGACCCTAGTGGAAATGGAACACTTGCAGCAACGGATGTGAATAATGGTTCTACAGATAATTGTGGAATTGCTAGCTTAAGTGTTAGCGAAACTTCTTTCGATTGTTCTGATGTAGGAAACCACATTGTTACTTTAACCGTAACGGATAATAGCGGTAACTCTTCTACATGTACATCAACAGTTACAGTTCTTGATTCTCAAAATCCTTTAGCGGCTTGTCAGAACATTACTGTTCAATTAGACGCCGCAGGTACAGCTACCATAACAGGTGCTGATATTGATGGCGGGTCTACTGATAATTGTGGTGTTGCAAGTTTAACAGCTAGTACAACTTCTTTTGGATGTGCTAACATAGGTGCAAACTCGGTTTTCTTAACAGTAGCCGATGTAAATGGTAATACTTCTGCTTGTACAGCTACAGTGACAGTAGAAGATAATGTAGCTCCGGTAGCTGCTTGTCAAAATGTAACTGTTCAGCTCGATGCAGCAGGTAACGCTTCAATAACTGCAGCGGATATTAACAATGGTTCTAGCGATGCTTGTGGAATTGCAAGTTTATCAGTTAGTCCATCTTCATTTACTTGTGCTAATGCAGGTGCGAATACAGTTACTCTAACAGTTACCGATAACAATGGTAATAGCTCTACCTGTACCGCTACGGTAACAGTAGAAGATAATATTGCCCCAGTAGCAGCTTGTACAAATGTTACTGTTCAACTTGATGCAGCAGGTAATGCAACAATTACAGGTGCTGATGTAGACGGCGGATCGTCGGATAATTGTGGGATAGCTTCTTTAAGTGTTTCTCCAAGTTCATTCACATGTGCTAATACAGGAGCCAATACGGTAACATTAACAGCTACCGATGCAGCAGGAAATTCATCTACTTGTACAGCTACAGTAACCGTAGAAGACAATGTAGCACCAGTGGCCTTATGTCAAGCAGTAACAGTACAACTGGATGCAGCAGGAAACGGAAGCATCACCACAGCAGATATTGACAACGGTAGTAATGATGCATGTGGAATAGCAAGTCTATCACTAGACAACACAGCATTCACATGTGCAAACGTTGGAACGAACACGGTAACGTTAACAGTAACTGACAACAACGGAAACGTGAGTACATGTACAGCAACGGTAACAGTAGAAGACAATATTGCTCCAGTAGCAGTTTGTCAGAATTTCTCCGTTGGATTGGACATTAATGGTCTTGCTTCTATTACAGCAGCAGATATCGATAACGGTTCATCAGATAATTGTGGAATAGCTTCTTTAAGCGTTTCACCTAGTTCATTTAATTGTAGTAGTGTGGGTGATGTTCCAGTAACATTAACCGTAACAGATAATGCAGGTAACGTAACTACTTGTTCAGCTACAGTTACAGTAAATGACGTAAACATACCAGGTCAATCACCAAATGCAGCTTGTGTTCCTGCTATCACAGTGGCTCTAGATGCATCAGGTAATGCCATTGTTACAGCAACTATGTTAGATGATGGTAGTTTTGATAACTGCGGTTTAACATTAAGTGTTTCTCCAAGCTCATTTACTTGTGCTAACATAGGAGCAAATACAGTAACCCTTACGGGAACTGACCCAGCAAACAACAGCAGTACTTGTACTTCAACAGTAAATATTGTAGACAACATTGCTCCAACAGCTATCTGTCAGGATATAACTGTTCAATTAGATGCTTCAGGAGCTGCAACTATCACTTCAGGAGATATTAATAACGGATCATTCGATAACTGTGCAATTTCAACCTTCGGTTTGGATGTTGCTTCATTCACATGTGCTGATGTTGGCGCGAATACAGTTACAATGACGGTAACAGACGTAAATGGGAACAGCTCAACTTGTACAGCTACGGTAACCGTAGAAGACAATGTAGCGCCAGTGGCCTTATGTCAAGCAGTAACAGTTCAGTTGG
>CAYGTK010000128.1:0-12423 GCA_964352775.1 uncultured Chitinophagaceae bacterium | reverse complement strand
TACCGCCATTTGTCGGTTCTCAGAATTGAAGTAGGTTACCATGATATAGATGGCGGCCATAATTCCGAGTGAAAGCAATGCGTACACCGTATTGATCTTGAACATCAGCCAAGCACAAAGTAATGCACCAGTAAGCGAGATAACCCAGTGCGAGCGGAAGGTAGGTCGGTAGGATGGATCTGCAGCAAAATGCTCTAAGAAAGAGATCAAGCAAATAGCCCCATAGGTTACCATAAAGAACATGGTGATGATCTCGGCCACAAAATCGACGTTGCCAATGATGACGAAAACCAAGGCAAGAGCCGCTGTTACTAAAGAACTGTTTACGGGTTCATTAGCTTTTTCAGAACCAGCAGCTAACCAGTTGTTAACCACATCGGATGGGAATATTTTGTCTTTGCCTATTGCTTGTAAGGTACGTGGAGCTATAATGACCGAGCCAATAGCTGATGATAAAGTACTGGCTGCCAAACCTATTAATACTGCAGGCCCCCAAATGGAGATCTTACTCAATATCAATTGGTCGCCCGCTAACTCCTCTGGTGATGCAGATGCGAATAGCTTAACTGCTACAAGAATATATATAGCCATGCCCGCTACGGTAGCTGTTAATGTTCCCCAAGGGATGGCCGTTTTAGGGTCTTTTAGGTCACCTGATAAGCCGATTCCTGCTGCAATACCCGTGAATGCGGGGAAACAGATGGCGAATACTTTGAAGAAATTATCACCTTCCGTAATGGTTTGGGTCCAATCGTTATAGTTGGCTTCATACCCAGTACTACCAGCAAAAATGGCTATAAGCGACATGGTAAGAATGACAACAACGAAGTATAGGAACTTAATACCTATATCCGCCCCTTTCAGCAGCATGAGTACCATAATGAATGCCGTAGCTGGTATACTTATCCAACGCTTATCCGACAATCCAAGATCGTAGGTGCTGTTCACCCATTCATATACAGGCCCAAAGGCTTCTGCAAATGCGATGACGTAGAAAGCCACACTAATGGCTTGTGATAAGAAGAGTGCAATGCCAATAGCTGCACCAATGTTAAGTCCGAACGATCGTGAAATGATATAGTACAGTCCACCACCTTCTACCTTCTGGTTAGTGGCTATCTCAGACACAGCAAGGGCTGTAGGTATGGTTACCACGTGTGCTAAAAGTACTAATCCGATAGTGCCAACAAGGCCAATATTTGCTACCGCATAGCCAAAACGCAAAAAGAGGATAGCCCCCAAAATAGTGGCTATCGAGGTGAGGAACACGGGCATTGTACCCAGTTCCAGTTTCTTATTTGATAAGGTGCTCATGGTTAGCTAGCTGCCTAAAATAAGCAGAACTAATGAAAAGTACTTTTTGAAAATTCAATTGAAAATACAGGTAGTATATAGCTATAATCTCACTTTGAAATAAAGCGGATAGTGGTCGCTTTTACCGCGCCATTCCGCGAACAACTGTATAGGTTCTACTTCCCCTCGATACATGAAGTAATCTATCCGCATAAAAGGGTAGGGGGTAACTAAGTTGGGGAAGCTAAAGCCAGTAGTTGACTGTCCCACATCTCGATGGGCATCGCGCATATCGAGCCGCATTTCTCTATATAGCCCTTCTACTTCTAATAGATTCAGATCGCCCCCAACGATAACTGCATCGTATTGGTCTTCTATTGCTTCTATTCTATACATAGTCTCTCGCCATTGGTCTTTTCGGGCTTTACTGATGCGCTCCAGTACTGGGAAGAACCGCTTTGGTTGTTCCACTGCAAGTGCTGGGGATGTATAGTGGGCATTTACTAAAAGCACTTTTTTGTCTAGAAAGTCTATCTCTGCTAATTGAGCTACCTGTTTCTTTGCATCGTTTATCTGCAAATGAATGGGCTTGATAGGGTGCTTGGAATAGATACCCAATCCCCAAGCGCTCCATACGGGGCTTAGATATTGATAAGGGTAAGTAGACTTTATCTCGGCTAGCTCATCACGCCACCTTGGGGTGAATTCTTGTACCAGAAGTATATCAGGTTCTCCTTGGGTTAATGCTTCTTGGTTGGCATCGTATGCTTTGCTGCTGAAGAGTAAGTTGTAAGAACGTATGCTTAAGTCATTTGTGCCTTTATGGTTCGACTCTGGCTGGTAGCGTACGTTGTACCATGCGAATTCGCCGATCAATACTATCAAAGTGACTATTGCTAATTTCCCAAATCGCTGTTTGCTGAAAATGGCATAGGCTATCAATATCCCTATAATGAACCAGCGCGAGATGTGTAGAATTAATCCGCCCCAGAAGGTGAATTTCAAACACACCAACAGCAGCGCAATACCACAAAGTAGATATATTAACTTTCGCATTAAAGGTCTAACTGATGGGCAATTGAGAAAATTGTATCGGGTCTAAGCTACTTGTTCTTCCATCAACTGGGCCAAGGTTCTTTGCACATTACCATCTTTTGCGGCTATTTGGTCCATAGCATACTCACTTAAGGCGGTGATAGTTAGGCTAGGGTTCACGCCTAAGTTGCCTGCTACTATCGACCCATCTAACACGAACATATTGGGGTAGCTGTGTAGTTCAAAATTCTCGTTCACTACTCCTGTCTCTTTGGTTTCGCCCATGGGGCAACCGCCTAATATGTGTGCCGTGGTGCTCATGTTGAACATTACTTCTGTTACAGCATTTTGAGGTACTCCATTCACCTTTTCAGCATAGCGATGCATCACTTCTTGACCAATGGGGATGTAGGCAGGTACTTTGTTATTCCCTTCATTTGCCATAGCTATACCACCACCGAACAGGCCTGGTTTCCAAACCATTTTCAATGAACTATCTAGCGATTGCATCACTAGGAATATGATGGAGTTCTTTGGCAGGTTAGTGCTTAAGGTACTTCTCAGGAATTTTAGTGGACTGGTAATTACATTGCCTATCATTTTAGTAGTACGCACTAGGCCATTTCCTTCGCTTGCTGCTGGGCCTGCCAATCGTGCCAATGCGCCCGACTTATCTGGGAACTTCACTATTTCTACATGCGTGTTCTCATCGGGGTTGAACACCGAACTGATGGCAATACCGTTGTTCAGTTTAGTATCTCCAGCAGCTACACCACACAGCGATTCACTATTGGTTCGTACTTGAAAACCAAGGCTGTCGGATATATTGGGTAGCGTGCCTAATTTGTGTTTCTGCTTTAGCAAAAGGTCCATAGTGCCTAACACACCGCCGCTTACAACTAGGCCTTTGCTCTTCAGTACGCGCTTGTTCTTCCCGAACCAACTCGTGCTGCTTTCGGTGTGGATGTGATATACTTCGTCAATGTATTCTATCTTGGTAACTAGGGTTTCGGCAATTACTTCTGTACCAAATTCTTCCGCAAAATAGAGGTAGTTCTTATCTAAGGTATTCTTAGCACCATGTCGACAACCTACCATGCAACCAGCACATTCTGTACAACCCGTTCGCTTTGGTCCAAGTCCTTTAAAATAGGGGTCAACTGGGTTCTTTGTGTCGCCAAAATATACGCCCACATCTACCTTATCATAAGAGTCTTCACGGCCCATGTCTTGGGCAACTTCTTTCAGTTTCTTATCCTCAATGTATTCCTTATCGTACTTTACTGTGCCCAGCATGTAGCGGGCTTTATCGTAGTAGGGGCCAAGCACCTTTTTCCAATCTTTCAAGTGTCCCCAGCTGGGGTTGTTGAAATAAGCATCATCGGGCATCATGTGGGTATTGGCATATACTAAGCTCCCACCGCCTACACCTACGCCACTAAGCACGAATACTTCTTTAAAAAAGGTGAGTTTCTGGAAGCCGAACCACTTCAGCATGGGTACCCACAGGTACTTGCTTACACTCCAATTGGTTTTGGGGAAATCCTTTGCGGCAAAGCGTTTGCCCTTTTCTATCACACCTACCTTGTAGCCCTTTTCAGAAAGGCGCATGGCCGATACGCTGCCTCCAAATCCTGACCCAATTACGATATAGTCGTAGTCGTACTCCATACAACTAATATAAGCCAGATGACTTAGAAAACACTAGCTCTTTTCCTTCATGTATTCCATTACATCGCTCGTTAGGTTCTTACCCAATATGGCTGATGCTGTTAATACGCCAGCAAATAAAGCACCACCTACTCCCGCAGTTAAAATATCCTGTCCCGTTAGGTATAGGTTCTTAATTGGGGTGCGGGGTTGTAATAGTTTCTCCTTGAATCGTTGCGGTGTATGGTCAATACCATAAATTTCGCCCTGCTGATAATTCACGAAGTGCTTAGTAGTTAAAGGGGTAGACAGCTCATAAGTATCAATTTTACCTTTCAACTGTGGTTCGTATTTGTAGAGCTGTTCAAGTAGTCGCTGACTGATGCGTTCTTTCATGGCATCGTAATCTTCACCGCGGTGCTTCCATCGGCTACCATCCCATTTTTCGAAATCCTCAAAAGGGGCAAGGCTAATTATTTCAATGGTACAACGCCCAGGGTAGCGATTGGTAAAGTCAGGGTCTTTAGCACCCGGGAACGAGATGTAGGCTACAGGTAAAGGCGCATTCTCTGGATCAGCGAAGTAGTTTGCCAAATTCTCGTCGTGATTATAGTTCTCTGGGTAAATCCAGTAGTTCGCCTTCGGCAAATTCAACTCTTCCGCAGTATGCTTTAAGCCAATGTATAGGCTAACATGCGCTGCCGATGGTTTTACTTCTTTTAGAATGCGCTTATAGGGTTCGGCCTTTCCGTTGGCACTTTTTAGCAGGTGGTTAAAGGTTACATTAATACCAGCATTACTGATTATCATGTCGGCAGTATACTCATCGCCATCTTCCATTTTTACACCGTAGGCCTTGTTGTTCTTCACCAATATTTCGGCCACGGGGGCATTGGTATACATGTGGCTATTGTGCTTGTTCAGTAAGGTTTCTACTCCGGCAGCTATTTCGCTACTTCCACCAATAGGGTAGGCCCCACCACGGAAATAGTGTTTCACCACCATAGCGTGAATCACAAAACTGCTTTGCCCCGGCGGCAATCCGTAATCGCCATATTGACCGGTAAGTACACCTATTAATTGCTCATTGTCGGTTATCTCTTCTAGCGTTTCGCGGGTGGTCTTTTTAGCATGCTTCAAAAAGTCGCGCTGCATAAATGGACGAGCTGCCCACGATATAGCACTAGGCAAAGCCTTAGCTACCGAGTATCCTTTTACCGACCCAGCTGCAGCTAGTATCAGCTCAATGTACTTATCAATACTCTCTTGGTCTTTCGGTTCGGGGAAGTATTCTTTCATCTTCACGCGCCAGTTCTCACGGCCTTTCACGAAGTCGTATATCTTATCGCCAAACACAATACGGTCGTACACATCGCCCATATCGGCCCATTTCAATTCCCCATCAGTAATGTAGTGGAACAGGGCATACATGGCGCTTCGTTCGTTCATCACCTCACCAATGTAGTGGATACCCACATCCCATTCGTAATCGCGGCGTTTGAACACATGGGTGAAACCACCTGCGGTATAATGTCTTTCTAATACCAAGACTTTTTTACCTGCTTTAGCCAAAAATACGGCCGTGGCCATGCCTCCAATTCCAGAGCCAACCACTATGGCATCGTAATTATTTTCGGGTTTGGTTTGCTTGTATGATGTACCTATTCGCTTCATGCTTTGAAGATAGCAGATCTGCGGGCTTTTTATTCAAAAGCAAAGCGGCACAATTTAACTGGAAAGGAAATTTTGGAAGGAGCTATAAAAAAAGAAAGGCCACCCGTCGTAACGAGTTGGCCTTCTTAACCAACCAACCATGAAATAAACAAAACTTAACACTTTGGGGCTATAGCACCCCTCTTTCTGTCACCTAGATCCGATCTGCACAGTGTTAATGTTGCCTTGTTTATATTTTCATAGTTGGTTGCTTGTGTGGTTATGCCTCCTTGTACGGGGCACTCTTATGCAAGTTTCGCAAATGGCGAAAGTTGTTCAGATAATTATTTCTGTTATGTAAAAATGCTGTGTTTAGAATGGAACACAAACACTTGTTCTTCACTAAGTGGGAAACTCCACAAGGCTTCTCCACGGCTATAAATTAACTTCAGCTCACAAAATAGTTGACAATGAAAATGCTTCTTATCCTTTTAGTGGCTAGCTTAAGTTTATCCATATCTGCTATAGCACAGCAGCCCTTAACAACGGTATCGGTAATGATATGCGGCACCGCTATGGATGTAGTGATAACCGATGGCACAGGCGAACCCCAAGTACGCCGCCCTAGTAAGAACGACCCAAAAGACCACGCCACCCAAGTAAAATTCTTCACCATGATATTGAATGAAGTGATCAACAAGGGCTACCACATTACCACCAGCAATGCCTATAAAGAGGCCTCGTGCTCGGTTACTACTTTTACCTTGAGTAGGGATAAATAGGGTTTAGTCGGCAGTCGATGGTCCACCGTCAGTGGCCCACACACCACAGTCATACCAACGCAGGTCGGTATCTCACGTTCGCAAGTCAGTCTTCTGTTAATACCTTAAATCCCTTTCGGCCTAATGATCATGCAGGTACAATTGCCATAGCCCATTAGCTTGCCCGCCTCGTTCTTTACCTCGCAAGTGGCTATTACCAAATTCCTCGACTTGTTTATCACCGTGCCTGTGGCTATAACCTTATGTCCAACTTGTAGCGGGCGCATCATTTTTACCTGTAGGTCTACCGTGCCATAGCTTTCGCCAGCTGGTAGTGTAGAATGTACAGCACAGCCCGTTGCCGAATCTATTACGGTGGCAATAAAGCCACCATGCACCACGCCCATAACGTTGGTGTGGTTTTCATTGGGTAGCCCTGAAAACACGGCGCGTCCTTCGCTTATTTCCAGTAGTTTCATGGGTAGGGTTTTTCCCATATCTGGTCCTTTAAGGCCTGTATCTAAAATGGTTTTCAATATCTCCAGTCCCGTTCGCTTATCAGAATTCATGCTATGCTAATTTGTACCATAAAGGAAAACAAAGGTAAAGAGTTCACGGTCTGCCGGCCACGCACAACAGTCAACGGTTCATAGTCATACCGACCTGTGTCGGTACCTCACGGTGTTTTGTTATCTACCGACTGCAAACTGCCTATTGGTTACTCATCCACCATTGCCTGCGCCTTCATTTCGCTAGCTAGTTCTTCGCCCAAAAAAGTATCGATAATGTAGTGTAGCAAATAGATGAGCGGTGTAAGGGCCACGGCCATAAAGAACTTATAAATGTAGTTGACCACACAAATGCCCATTACCAACCCAAGATCCCAACCAGCACCTATGTAAAAGGCGATAAACAGTACCACAAAGCTATCTATCAACTGACTGATGAGCGTGCTACCCGTAGCGCGTAGCCATATCTTGTTTTCGCCCGTAAGGCGCTTAATACCGTGAAAGGTAAATACATCTACAAACTGCCCAATAAGAAAGGCCACTAGCGAGCCTACAATTATCCAAAGGCCCTGCCCGAATACGGCGCGGTAGGCCACGTTATAATCGCTAAGGCCTACGTCGGTTTTACTACCTATCCAAAAATCGGCAGGTGGAACTACAATTCCTAGGTAAACCATCATAAATCCATAAGTGATAAGCCCAGCCGCCAACCACGAAAGCAGACGAACACCACGTACCCCAAAGTACTCGTTTATAACATCGGTAAGTACGAATACAAAGGGCCACAGCAATACCCCAGCGGTAAGGTTGAACGAGAGGCCCGTTTGACCGAAAATGGTCCAGTTCATCGGGTCTATACCCAGCACCTTTTCTAGCGAGAAAATTTTCACCCCAATAAACTCGGCAATAAGGGCATTGGCAATAAAAAATCCGCCTAAAAAGAGGAATAGCCGTGTGGCTTTGTTCTGTGCAATGTGCATAGGGCTAAGTTAGGTATTGCACAACTAATGTGGGTAGATATTGGGGCTTAGTACAGCTCCTCTATCTTGTTCCAGTGGTAGCGGGCGTGGCCTGCTATCATGTAGCCAAGGGAGATAACGCTGAAGTCATTTCCATTGGCTTTGCCTTGTTTCATCAGCTCTTCTTTACTGAACGAGCTGAATAGGCTTATGCTTGAATTGCGCACCGTTTTAAATTCTAGTAGCAAGCGTTTTAGGTCTTTATCTTTAGTGGCATCTACATAGGCATCGTGGTCAAAACCAGGTAGGTCGGCATTCTGCTCACGAGCAATAGATAGGGCACGAAACTGGAAAATGCGCTCGGTATCTATCACATGGCGCACTACTTGGCCAATGGACCATTTGCCTTTCGCGTAAGCATAATGTACGTCTTCTTCGCGATCTAAAAGCACCTTCCATTCGGGGTCTCGTTTACCAAATAGGGCTTCTATCAGGTCTTCTTCCTCCACCAAGTCGATGTAGGTTTGAAAATAGGGTGCGTACGTTCCGAGGTTTACTTTTTGAGCTATCATACTATCGAATTTACTATACAAGCAACGGCAAAATACACGGCTTGTTGACAGCCTTAAGTTCGATCGACCAAAAAATACGGCGCAAATGCCTGCGGGAGCTGCCATAAATTCTCCTAATTTTGCCGCATGCCAGTAGTGGAAATATATACCGACGGAAGTAGCCGCGGAAACCCAGGCCCAGGGGGCTACGGAACCATTTTAAAGTACGGGAAGCACATAAAAGAGCTTTCGCAAGGTTTTAAGCGCACCACCAACAATCGAATGGAGCTAATGGCCGTAATAGTTGGGCTAGAATCGTTAACCAAACCCGGCCTTGAAGTTGTGGTAACTAGCGATAGCAAGTACGTGGTAGATGCTGTTAACAAAAAATGGGTATTTGGCTGGGAAAAGAAAGGCTTTGCCGGCAAGAAGAACCCTGACTTGTGGAAACGTTTTTTACCTGCTTACCGAAACCATAAAGTACGCATGGTATGGGTTAAAGGCCACAACGAACACTTTTACAACGAACGCTGCGATGAACTAGCCGTAGATGCCGCCACAGGTGGAGGTTTAGTGCCCGATGTGGGGTTTGAGGGATAGGGGTTAGTAAATAGTTGATAGTCCGTAGTTGATAGATAACTTTCTAACGTGAGATACCGACCTGGGTCGGTATGACTTTTCACTACCCACTGTTGACTGCCGACTGCCGACTGAAAACTGTCACTACCGCAGCACCACCTCATCAATAGCCTTCTCTTCTAAGTATTCATTTATCAAGTCGCAGAAGCGGTCTTTACTGTAATGTAGCTCTTGCCTAAGGGTGGCATTGCTTAGCATCACTATTAGTTTACGGTCTTTTAGGTAAATGTCGCGGGTGTGCTTGGCTATCATGGGGCCTACTACTTTTTCCCAAGAGTCTATCAGGCGTTGTTGGTCAAGCCGTCCTTTAATTCGGTAGGCTTTCACCAGCTTTTGCAGGGCGTCTTTCAGGGTAATTTCGTTATAACTCGACATCTGCTGAAAGGTAGGTATCTTTCCACAGATCCGCAATGGATAAATGCTGTGATAATTTCACAGTGATAATTATTTTTGACTTATGCGCAGTTACATTCTTCTCGGTTCCGTTCTTCTATTATTCTTAATGGCTTGTGAGCCAAAGTCAGAGAATGTAAAGGCTCTTTTGAAATACAACGAAGCCTACAATAGCCTGAATGCAGATGAGCTAGCGAAGTATGTGCATGATGATATTGAAGTGTATTATGAAGATGCCTTTGAGGTGAAAGGTAAAGCCTCATTCATGCGAATATATGGTTGGGCACAAGTTATGGATGCTCATAATACCTTGGAGATAACAGGAGAGGAGGGGGATAAAGTATTTGGTGTAGAAAGCTTTACCAATTATCGCGATAGCGTTTTAGAGATGCCGCTTCAACGTTATAAAGTAACCTACACCTTGGAGAAGGGACAGGTACTTCGTTTCCAGATGGATACCCTGCCGGGGCACGATAAAGACTTTCTGATCCGTAGCGATAAGTTGGCTATGTTCTACAATTATGCTGATTCAGAGGGGATAAGCCAAAAACCACCGATGAACGAAAAGGGCGCAAAAGAACTGCGCGAATACCTTCTTCCCTACGCTAGGGCCACCCAAATGGAGCGATAAAAGATACCCGCCTGCCATTTTGGCATATGTGCTGCTATTTAGCTATCTTTGCAGGCTAAATTTTAGGCTATATGAGCGATTTGAAACCCGGACATGATATGTTCACGAAGATGCTTGACGAAGATCGTCAAGGTGAGGCAGTAGCATTCGATAAACAACCTACCAATTTCTCAGGAAAGCAGTTCTATATTGAGAGCTATGGTTGCCAAATGAACTTTGCTGATAGCGAGGTGGTAGCTTCCATTCTAGCAGAAGAAGGTTTTGCCAATACCAAGGAATTTAAAGAGGCTGACCTGATACTGATAAACACCTGCGCTATTCGTGATAATGCAGAGCAGCGAGTACGTAAGCGCTTGCGTGAGCTGAATGCGATAAAGAAAAATAAGCCCGGTGCCTTAGTGGGTGTAATGGGTTGTATGGCCGAGCGATTAAAAGAGAAATTTTTAGAGGAAGAAAAGATAGTAGACATAGTAGTAGGCCCCGATGCTTACCGTGAGTTACCGGGCCTAGTAGAAGATGCAGGTAGCGGACAAAAAGCGGTGAACGTACTGCTTAGCCGCGAAGAGACCTATGCTGAGATAAGCCCAGTTCGCTTGAACAGTAATGGGGTAACGGCATTCGTTTCCATTACCCGTGGATGTGATAACATGTGCTCGTTCTGTGTAGTGCCTTTTACCAGAGGCCGCGAGCGTAGTCGCGATCCACAGTCTATAGTGCAAGAGTGTCAAAATCTATTTGATGCGGGTTACCGCGAAGTAACCCTGCTTGGGCAGAATGTGGATAGCTACCTATGGTATGGTGGTGGTGCAAAAAAGGACTTTGATAAGCAGACCGATGAGGTAAAAGCAGCATCTACAGACTTTGCTATGTTGATGGAAATGGTGGCTAATATCAGCCCATTGTTGAGGGTGCGTTTCTCTACCAGCAATCCTCGCGATATGACCGATGATGTGCTGCATGTGATCGCTAAATACCCGAACGTATGCAACTACATTCACCTACCCGTGCAAAGCGGAAGTAGCCGTATGTTAGAGCATATGAACCGCGGTCATGATCGTGAATGGTACAAGCAACGTATTGAGCGTATCAAGCAGATAATTCCTGATATTGCTATCTCTACCGACATAATTGCAGGTTTCTGTACCGAGACCGAAGAAGACCATCAAGACACCATGAGTTTGATAGAATGGGTGCCATTCGACCATGCCTACATGTTCTACTACAGTGAGCGCCCAGGCACGATGGCAGCCCGTAAATGGGAAGATGATGTGCCTTTAGAAGTGAAGAAAAGAAGACTGCAAGAGATAATTAAACTACAGAACGGTTTGTCGCTTATTAGCAACAAGAAAGATGTAGGTATGACTTTTGAGGTATTGGTAGAAGGTCGATCTAAGCGAAGTGCTGAACAGAACAAAGGGCGTAACAGCCAAAACAAGATGATCGTGTTCCCGAAGGGAGAGACCAAGAAAGGAGATTATGTGCAGGTGAAAGTGATGGACTGTACAGCCGCTACATTGATAGGAGAATTGGTGTAGCCAAAAACAAAAGACAATTTGGAATTACAGAGTATAAAACAACGCTTCGGACTGATAGGGAATTCCCCTGGGCTTAACTATGCCCTAGAGGTAGCCTCGCGAGTGGCCCCTACCGATCTTAGCGTTTTGATAACAGGAGAGAGTGGTGTTGGTAAAGAGGTGTTCTCGCAGATCATCCACCAGCTAAGCCCTCGTAAGCACGAGAAATTCATAGCCGTTAACTGCGGTGCAATACCTGAAGGAACAATTGATTCCGAGTTATTCGGGCACGAAAAAGGGTCGTTTACAGGAGCATCTGATGCACGTAAAGGTTACTTTGAAGTAGTGAACGGTGGAACCATATTTCTGGATGAGATAGGGGAGATGCCCATAGGTACACAAGCACGATTGCTTCGTGTGTTAGAGAGTGGAGAGTTCCTTAGAGTAGGTTCTTCTAAAACACAGAAAACGGATGTGCGCGTAGTAGCTGCAACTAATGTGGAGTTACTTTCCGCTGTTAAGAATGGGAAGTTTCGTGAAGACTTGTATTACCGATTAAGTACTGTTCCCATTTTCGTTTCGCCATTGCGTGAGCGTAAGGATGACATCTACATGCTCTTCCGCAAGTTCGTAGTTGATTTTGCAGAACGCCATCGTACCACACCCGTTCAACTAGATGATGAAGCCAAGCAAGTATTATTGAAGTATCGCTGGCCAGGAAATATCCGTGAGCTGAAGAACTTGGCAGAGCAACTGAGTGTGCTAGCCGAAAGTAAATTGGTAGGTGCTGCTGAACTAGGCAAATACTTGACCCAAAAAGGCCACAGCAATTTAC
>CAYGTK010000127.1:0-12586 GCA_964352775.1 uncultured Chitinophagaceae bacterium | reverse complement strand
GGCTGGTACGCACTCGGATTTTCTAAAGACTTAAAAGCAGGCGACATTTGGACCCGAACTTTTATGGGGCAAGAAATTGTGGTGTACCGAACCGAGGGTGGTAATGTTGGAGTGTTAGATGCCTACTGCCCACACTTGGGAGCACACTTTGGCAAAGGGGGTGAAATAGTTGGTGAAGACCTGAAATGCCCTTTTCACGGTTTTAAATTCAACACTGACGGGAAATGCACGGAGACCGCCTATGGCACTAAAGCATCGCCCAAATGCGTGGTACGCAGTTGGCATGTGAAAGATCAAGAGGGGATAATTTTAGCTTATTGGGATGTAGAAGGAAACGAACCCGAATGGGAAGTACCGGAGCAAGACAATAGTGAGTGGACCGAATTACAAAGCCATTATTTTGAGTTATTGAGCCACCCACAGGAAACTTCAGAGAACAGTGTAGACCTTGGTCACTTAAGTATAGTGCATGGTTACGAAGGGGTTGAAATGTTAAGCCCATTAGAAACTGAAGGTCCCTATTTAACAGCTAGCTACGCTATGTTGCGGTCGGCTGGGCTGTTTGGTAAGTCAGAGATGCTTCGCGCTGAATTTAAGGTGAACGTTCATGGCTTGGGATACTCATTTGTAGAGGTACATGTACCACAATATGATCTGCGCACTCGCTTATACATACTTGCCACACCAATTGATGGTGAAAAAATGTATTTGCGTGTAGCTGTTAGGGTTAAAAAGGTAGATAGACCTTGGAAAATAAACCCAGCAATGGCACTAGTTCCCAAAAAGCTAGTAAACAACTTAGTGCGCCACATGACCTTACAAGGTTTGAAGCATGACGTAGGGCAAGACTTCGATATTTGGCAGAATAAGGTTTACGTTCACCCCCCTGCCCTATCAAAAGGTGATGGGCCAGTAGCACAGTATCGTATCTGGGCTAAACAGTTCTACCCAGAGTGGACTACACCAAAGAAACACTTACAGGCGGTTTAATATTCATCTCCTTAGGCCGAACGTAACATCCGATAGAATATACATGGAGTCAGGAACAGACATATGCTTTTAATCAGTTTGATTTTTCTGTTATTAGGTCCTATATCACTATCCATTTGGCCTGCATTTATCTATATGGCGTATTGTTTTCAATGGAAATATCAACCAGGTAGGATCTACATAAAATATGGCTTTGAAGTAAAGTTTAAATGGACCACAATACCTGTTAGTGATATAAAGAGAAAGTTAGAGCTAGTATCAGATGATGACAAGGTAAAACTTGAAGAAATGCTTCTGTACAGAAAACGAGGCTTTTACAGTCTGTTTTACATTTTTGGTGTAGTTGCATTCTTTGCCTTGATTATCAGTGTCGTCAATGTCGCGCGTGCTTAAATAACTGCTAATCATCCCAAAGTTCGTTTGTCAACCAATCTTTTATTCGCGTGTTTTGCAGGTATGAATTTATACGCAACAGGATTATTCTGGCAGATGATAGCCTATGCAGTAGCTATTACAACTGGGTGGTATACCCTTCAAGAAGTAGATCATTTAGAGCCTGTATGGGCCGCCCTTATTGCCGATGTGGTAGCCACGGTGGTTATTTTTGCTTTTAGCCGAGTGTTTAATAACTCAAGTATTTATGACCCCTACTGGAGTGTTATTCCGCCGATCATCGTGCTTTATTTTGCGCAACAGGGTATGGGTTTAGATAGTTTGACTTCAGGCATTCCTTTAATCGGTTTTCTACTAGTAAGTGCCTGGGGTATTCGTCTTACCTACAACTTCTTTAGAGGCTGGAAAGGCATTGAGCAGCAAGATTGGCGATATGATGATCTGCAAACCGAGCATGGCAAACTATATTGGTTCGTCAGTTTTGCAGGCATCCACATGTTCCCTACTCTATTGGTGTTTGGCGGTTGTCTATCCTTTTTAGCCACCTTTTACGAACCCGATACCACATCTACCATAGCCTTTTTACAATATTTCGGCATAGCTTGGACTACCATGGCAATAATAGTAGAAACTTTGGCCGATGAGCAATTACGAGCTTTTGTAAAGTCAGGACCACCCTCGGGAACTACCATGAAAACAGGGCTATGGAAATACAGCCGTCACCCCAATTATTTTGGTGAGATAAGTTTTTGGTGGGGTATGTATTTCATTGGTTTGGGTAGCAACCCCGCTTATTGGTGGACTATTGTTGGGCCGCTGGCCATCACGCTACTATTTGTGTTCATCAGCCTACCGATGATAGACAAGCGTATGCAAGGTCGTAGACATGATTATATGGAGTACAGAAGTAAAACTTCAGCCATAATACCTTTACCATCAAAAAGTTAGAAAATAGTAAAAACATAATATACAATAGGAATTTTGGAAAGCCGTTACTATCGCGAACCAAAATTTACACCTCATGCGCTATTGTATTTTATTATTGCTACCAATTCTATTTCTATTTTCTTCTTGCGAAGATGATAAGGAAATAGAAAAGATGGTTACTAATTATTTCCCTCTTGAAGTAGGGAATCACTGGGTATATGATACTTACCAATTTGACTATATACAAAATAGCTACAGCTTCTTACGCCAAGATAGCGTCTTCGTAAGCCGTGATACAAGTGTGAACGGTGTGCGCTATTTCAGGTACTGTGGTTTTATCAGCAGCAACCAAAGTTCTTGCAGTTGGTGGACCTATAGTGATGGAGAACTAAAAAGTATTGGGGGAGCAACACTATTAGCAACCGATCGCCCAGGAGAGATACTATCATCCTACCCCGTCACCAGTTCACCAACTGATACCATGGCTACTGTTGACAATAAAATGCTAGGTATGGCTACTGTAAACGTACCAGCAGGCAACTTCGTGACTTTTGAACGGAACGAAATAGTTAATTATAACCCAGATCTACTGCCAGATAATAAACCAAACCCATACACCTCTCAATTGCATTATGCTGAAGATATTGGGCCTGTATTATACCAGTTCACCTTTTTTAGTCAGTCAGGTTTTACCGAGCGGCGATTGGTTCGTTACCAAGTAAATTAGAACAGAATAATTACCATATAAAGGGATGCCAAATGGCATCCCATTTTTGTATTTTAGGGAGATGGAATGGTTCTTATCAGTAGTAGAGAAAACGTTGAGTGACAGCTTGTTGCTGTATGCTATCCCCGTCTTTTTTATAGCTATGGGGGTAGAGTGGTATATCGATCGCCGTGAGCAAAAAGGATGGTATGATAATGCCGATGTAGCTACCTCAGTTTCCATGGGTTTTCTATCTATGGTAGTAGAATTTATGCCCAAGGTATTGTTCTTCCTTGCCTTCGAATGGTTGCATAGTATTAGCCCATTTCGCGATGTGGTAGGCCGTCAATGGTGGGCTTGGGGATTGCTGCTATTTGCAGATGACCTTAGTTACTATTGGTTTCATCGCTTAAATCATGAGGTGCGTATATTCTGGGCGGGGCATGTAAGTCATCACAGTTCTGTTAAGTTGAATTTGGGCACCGCCCTTCGTCAAGGTGTAGGCGAACGGTTACATAAGTTCGTCTTTTGGTTGTGGATACCGCTATTAGGTTTCGATGGCTTGATGATATTTACCATGATGGCGGTTAACCTCATCTATCAATTCTATACCCACTCTCCTGTTATCAAGCGCATGCCGAGTTGGTTCGAGGGGATATTCAATACACCTTCTCACCATCGAGTTCATCACGCCAGTAATATCCGCTACTTGGATAGAAACCATGCCGGTGTGTTTATTATTTGGGATAGGCTGTTTGGTACATTCTCTAAGGAGTTGGATGAAGAAAAGCCCATTTACGGGCTCACCAAGAATATTGAACGGAACGACACCATGTACGTGGCCACCCACGAGTACCAAGCCATTTGGCGAGATGTGCAGCGCGCCGAAAAATGGAGCGATAAACTGAAATACATCTTCTACCCACCAGGCTGGAGCCACGATGGATCTGACCAACGGGCAAAGACTTTACGAAAGCAAGCTGCTTAGCCAATTTCAGGCTATAATTTGTAGTTTAGCCTCCCAAATAAATGACCATGCAATTAGCCTATACCCAACAGCAAGCAGCTAACTTAACAGAGCAGAAATTCGCCTACATCATAGCAAAGGAAACGGATAATGTGTTGACCATTACGCTCAACCGCCCGATGAAGAAGAATGCGATGAATCCGCAGATGATGAACGAGATAGTGTATGCCATGAACTATGCGCATTACACACCCTCCGTTTGGGTAGTGGTGATACAAGCCAATGGCGATATTTTCACCGCTGGCGCCGACTTGAAAGCCTTTGCAGGACAAACCGAAGAGAGCGATAGCACCATACCAGCACCAACCAATCCCGTGGTAGTGGGCGATGCGTTTAACCATTTACATAAGCCTTGTATTGCTAAGGTACACGCCAACGTATATGCAGGTGGGCACTTATTGATCTGTGGCTGTACCCATGTGGTTGCTGCTAAAGGTGCTCAATTCAGCTTACCTGAAGTGAAGCGTGGAATATGGCCAATGCAAGTAATGGCCAGCCTAGCACCGGTAATGGGTGCGCGTCAGTTATTGGATTATTGCATGCGCGCCAAGGCACTTAGCTCAAAAGAAGCCCTAAAATTAGGCTTGGTTACTCAAGTTGCGAAAAGCGGAAAATTGGATAAGGCGGTAGACAAACTAGTTGCTGAACTTAAAACCTTCTCCCCCGCTGCTATCCGTTTAGGCTTAAAAGCTTGGGATGAAATGAAAGCCCAACCTGAAGAGAAACAACACCAATACCTACTGGGTATGTTGCAAGAGATATTGAGTACTAAGGATGCCGCTGAAGGCCTGCAAGCATTTATGCAAAAACGGGAGCCCGTTTGGACTGGGGAGTAGATCTTAGTAACAGTCAACAGTTGCAGTAGACAGTATATAATTGGCGCACATCTGCGATGCGTGACTTAGCTATACTTGGGCATTTAAAATGCCCTAACAAATAGGAACGTGTTGCAAACGTGCTCCAGCCGTGATAGAACATTACCTTACTTATAAGGCTAATCTTAAGTTTGTAAGGATTTCTTCAGCCACTGCAATACCATTTCCCAAGCTTTATCGAAATAGGCATACACTTTATCCCACTCCTCTCCTTCTGGCCAACCGAGGTGGTAGAGGTTTAGTTGCGTACCATCGACATTATCTTCAAGCAGGATAACCACCCAGGTATGATGATCACCTTCTCGTATGGCCTTGAATTGTGGTGGTGCGTTCCAAGTAAATGACAGCATCTGGTTAGGCAAGTAACTAATAAATGTACAACCCTCGGAACCCTTCGATCCTTCTGGTGCATCTGGCATAAAGTATATCTCAAATGGTCCACCAATACGGAGTTCTACTTTTGAGTCTTTCGCCATAAAGGTGCGGATACCTTCATTGGTGGTCCACTTATGGAATACTTCTTCCTTGGTGGATTTTAAGCTGGTTGTTTTATGTATCTGTTTGGTTGAGAGTTTCATCTTACAAAAGTGGTCTATTGAGTTTCCATAACTTCAAACCTGATGGTATAACTGTAGTCATCAAATAGGTGGTAGCCTTCTATGGTATGAGTTTGTTCCTTCCCTAATTGTTTCTTTTTTAAAGGCCACCAAAGCATACCAAGCAGATCATCATCAGGAAAAAGTGTTTTGGCCTTAATAGGCACTCTGTTTTTTACCGTTTGCCAATGTTTACCGATAATATTACTTAATAGTGTTCCATAGAGCAAAATATTTAGGTCAGTATCTTGTTCAAACAACAATAGCACTATCAGCTTATCATCATTGAACGAACTAGGACATGATATTGTAGACACTTTATCTTCCAGTATCTTTTTACTGCTAGAGAATTCATATGGACCAGATACACGAGAATTTACCCCTATCACAGTATCGTTCTCTATATGGACTACAGCCGACACCAAGATAACTTCGTCACTTTTAGTGGCAAATCGAGTCCAATTCTCCGAAAGTTCATTAGCTGTGATAGAATTGACGGAGAGGGTAAGTTGCCCAAATAACAACTGAGGAACCAAGAAGACAAGGGTAAGAATAAAACCAAATATTCGAGACATGACTAAATACCGAATTGATCTAAATGATGATCGAAATGCTTGTAAAGTAGTCTGCTCCAGTCCTTTTTATTGAGCTTACCAAAGAATGGATGCACTCCCAAGTCCTTACTTTTCATCGCTAAAAAAGTATCGAGCAATTTACGTAATCGTTGCCTATCATGTTCAATGGATGTGGGTGGCGTACCCAGCTTCGTTTGGTCCATTTCTGTTGGGGCGCGTTCTTTTCCTTTGCGCCAAGGTACTACATAAAGGGCCAGCCACTTACCCAACCAAGTAGCTAATATACTTCGCTCTTTTACAGTTTTGCGCTCACCCGTGGCTATAGCTAATTGATCAGCCATATGGCATATCATTCCATTAGGCGACATACTCCCCCATTGGGCTTTAGAGTTAGCTTTCAGTCTATCAAGCCTATTAATTATTCCGATACGGTCGTCCTCATTATCAAGATATTGCATCGTATTTCTTTGTGTTACCTACTTGAAGATAACACTATCCATTAAGAACGTAGCTATATAAAAAATGCCCTTGCTACTAGGTAACAAGGGCATTAGCGTTTAGAAATCCTTCTATTATCTTCTCAAGGCCACCTTAGCGGTAACATTGGTTGTTTCTCCTGTTAATTTCACGATGTAGTATCCGAAGCTAGTTTGAACATTTACATCCATTTTATGATCAGCATTAGTTTCTACACCAGTTTCAGTGTAGATCTGCTTACCACTTAGGTCGAAAATAGCTACGTCAATAGCGTTATCGTTCACACCACCGTTAAAACTTAGGTTAACTGTTTTACCAAAGCTATACACATTGATGTTACCACTCTGTAGAACGGTGATACCTACGCTAGTAGTATCTTGAACTGTGTCTTGCTTGGCAAGTACAACTACATCTAGACTAGACATATCAGTACACTCGCTATTACTAGCTGTTAGGTTTACGGTGTAAGTACCAGCCATTGTATAACTTACCGATGGCATAGCAACTGAGTCAGTAGTTCCGTTACCGAAGTCCCATGCTAGTGTTGTTGCACCAGTGCTTAGGTCGGTCAAGTCAACCATTTCACCTATCTCCACTGTGTCCGTTGAGCTTATTAGGTCAGCCTCTACAACAGTAGCAGCATTGATAACAAAACTTCTACTTGCTTGGAATGTACCCTGGGTCATTTCTAGTGTATAGTTACCCGCTGGGTTAGCATTCACTGTGATCAAACCGTTAACCATAGTACCTTGACTAACTACACCATTGTCATCAGTCAGCTCGTAAGCGTCCCAGCTAAAGGTAGTAGCATTGATAGCATAGTTACCTAGATCAACAGTGATGTCGCCACCATTACCTGAACAGTCAATATCCGTTCCACTAATTAATGGTACAGGTATGAAGTGCAATACAAATCGCATTTCAGCATCATTTATATTAGAAGTGAAGTTGTATACAGAATCTTCACGGAAGTTGTGGAAGCTGCTTGTCTTCTTATCTTCTAGAATAATGATAGCCATTGGGTCGAAAGTAGCTATGCTGGCAGCACTTAGTGAATAAGTACCGTTAACTTTCACTCTTAGTCCCATTGGTACTGTACGTACTGTATAGTCACCAGGCAAAGCATTGATAGACTGCAAAGTAGTATCCGTAAATGTGTACAATGTTGGTGCATTACCAATACTGTAGATCTTGTTAGCATCGTACAAACGATCAAAAGCTACAGTAAAGCTATCACCAAAGAATACACGGGTAATGTCAGCAAAACCTTGTCCTTCAACAGTAATGTCTAAACGCTCATTATATAGCGCCTGCTGACGAAGGAAGTTCGCATCGTTAGTAGTACGGTGACTGTTACGGAAAGTCATAGTAGAGCTTACCGGTGCAGCGCCACCATTCAATACATTCACGAAGAATGCTTGGCTACTAGCAATATTACCTGGATTCAATGCATTCAATGTTTGGTAAGTACCTGCGTACTGACTGTTAGCATCGAATAAGCTTGCACTACCATCGAAAGCAATGTTAGCACCATCAGCAGCTACATCTGTCCAGGTAATGGCAGATGGGTAAGGGTTACTTACCAAGTTAAATCCTGCTGAACCACTAGTATTAGCACTTCCACTGTGTGTAAGGCTTGGCGATACTATAGTTCCTGTGTTAGCAGTACCAGTTGCATCAATAGTAGTTGAGTTATCAATTATACCTGCAAAACCTTCTGCTGGCTGAGGAACACCAGAGGTGCGAATTCTCCAACCTGCTAGGTTACAAGTAGTTACATTAGACTCTACGTAGTTAAACAATCCTCCATAAGGAGAACCAGCTGCTAAAGCAGTTTGATCACAATTAGCTTGTGGAGTTACAAATGAACCATTAGAAGCACCGTTAATAGTGCTGATATCAAAATCAGCACCCCAATCGGCAACAGTAGTTGCTACTGGTGCGCCAATGTAGCTAAAGCCACCAAAACTGTTGTTTACAAAACGTTGAACAGTAATGTCACCATTCAATGTTCCGTTATAACCTGGCGAGAAGTCATCTACATAAGCAGCATCTAAGGCTGTAGAGCGGATAACTACATTACCATTGGTAGTTAATGCACCATTAACTAGCTCTAGTGCATCGCCAATGTTCTGCGTACCGCTTGCTACGGTTACTCCAGTTGCATTATCAATATTCAAAGTAGCAAACTCATTTGAACCGTTGATAGTCTGTGCTGTAGATCCTAGAAATTCTACATTTATTAATCCAGCAATAGTACCGTTGCGGGTAAAGTCGCCATATACCTCAAATGTTGGGCGGAATGGACCAACTGCTGCTGCAGAAATAGTCGCCCCGGCATCTACAGTTAAGTTAGCCGCTTGCACGGTTACACTTCCTGAAAGAATAGGGTAGTTAGGAGCTCCTGTTGGGATAACTGCATCAATAGTAGAAGTAGGTATAGTACCACAGCTCCAGTTAGTAGCATTATTCCAGTCGCTTGATACTGTTCCTTCCCAAACCCCATCAATACATACTCCAGGGTCTAAGCTAATAGTGAAATAATCACCATCGCTAAGATCAGCACCTGTAAAGGTCAACTCACTACCGCTTAGTGCACGTCCAGTAATGTGACGAGCTGCAGCACTAAAATCTGTTGCTGAGTTTCCTATTAATAATTCAAAGTCAGTTGCAGAAGAACCACTAAGGTTCAATGCGGACAAGTCAAATCTCAAAGATGTTGTACCTACATCACCAGTTTCGTTCACATACCATACTTTGGCTGTACGAGCAGTAATACCGCCTGGCAGTTGCGTTTTCACACTATCAGTAAGTAGTAGATCATTGTGTCCCCAGTACATGTACTCGCCTGAGCTTATGTTGTTTGCATCGGTTATACGAACACCATCAGTACCTTTACTATCTAAGTGAGTTTGAGCAGAGCTTACACCCGCTTGCCCAATACCAGCCACTTCGTAACCAAAGGCATTGTTATTAACTACTTGATTAGCTACAGCAACATTATATTTAGCTGATAGGTGGTTGGTTATGATCTCGCGACGTGCATCATTTATAGGTGCATTGCTGTAATAAACAGCATCACCAATAAATCCATCAAAATGAGCATTTAAGGCATTTTGACTACCATCGGCAAAGTACTGGCTATCGTAAATTGTACCACCAATACAAGCGGGGTTATGATTGTATAGTTGACCTACACCACTTATGTTACCAGTAGTTTGCTGTACTCCGTTGATCCACATTTCCATGCGGTCAGTTTTGTCGAAGTTGTACTCAGCATATACAATGTATGTAGTGTTTGCTGCAATATTACCTTCTAGGAACTGTGCAATATTTCCTGTAGAACCAAAGCCCCAATCATCGTCAGAACCATCTGTAGTAGAGTTGTTCCATGAGGTCATGTATAGTTTACCTCCATCAATATGAATATTGATACCACGGGTACCACCACCTTGAGACCAAAGAATTTGTTTACTGGTAATATCACTACTAGTGCGGAAGGCCACAAAGTAATGCTTACTGGTGGATAGTTGATTGATAATGCTTTGAGGAGTTTCATATACATCATCCGACCCGTCAAATCTTAACATCTGACGACCATTAACAAGATTAGCAGTAGTTTGAACGCTGGCGCGCTCACCATTGCTTGGCGCAGTCAAATTAAGATTTGTACCTGCAAAGTTGGTCAAACTGCTTTTTAGAGAGTTATGAGCTCCAGATTCACGATCGGCATCTACCCAAACTATCATATCACTCAATTGACCTACACCAGCAATACCAGTGAATTCAAAATCTGAGTAATCCTTAATAGTAAATACATTCTCGTTAGTAGCACCTAAAGTAGTATTACTAATTCCCGCACTTAGTAGTTCCAATTCTACTGTTTCGTCCACTTCTTCTATTGCATCTTGAGCAATAATAATAGGCACACGTTGGAAAGTATCCGTTCCTGCAGGAAAAGAGAAAGTACCTGTTGAGGCCAAACTATAATCGGCACCAGGTGTAGCTGCATTAGGAAGCGTTGAATTTATCTGGTAGTTTACCGTGATGTCTTTATCAGAAATTGCACTTATAGAAACGAATATCTGAGGCTCGTCAAAAGTTTCTGGACTTTCAGAAGCAGCTTCTGAGAACTGAACCATTGGTGGGTTATCATCATCTATCAAGTTGATCAATATCTCATTCGGAGTTACTAAGTCAGCACCAACGGTTACGTTAGTTAATTCCAACCAAATAGTTTCAAAGTCCTCATCGCGTGGATCATCTATCAATGTTAAAGGAACACGCTTTAAGATCTCGCCACTTGCAAAACTCAATACTTGATCAGTAAAAGCATAATCGGCATTACGAGTAGCTGTACCTGAAGTACCACTGGTACGCACGCGAATTTCTACCGTGAATGCATTGGTAGGGTTACCCGAACGAATAACATCTATAGAGTCAACTCCGTCACCTTCACTAAAAGTTGCAGACATAGCTGCAAAACTTACTTCAGGAATGTTATCATTATCATAGATGGAGAAATCAATAGATGGGATACCATTAATACCTAAACCCGCAGTGGTATTAGCACCTACTACTAAGTTGATATTGAATAGCTCACTACCTTCTCCTACTAAGTCACCAAGTACATCAAAGTTGATACTTGTTAAACGAGAACCAGCAGCGAAGGTCACAAAACCATTAACACCAGTATAATCAGTACCATTAAAGGCAGTATTATTAGTAAATGTGTAATCAATAGATGTAGCCATGTCTGGCGTGTAGTTCAATTCTACTTCCGCCTGCTCAGTAACAGTAGCATCAGTTTCAAAAGCGTAGTCAGTTGGTACTACAAAACTAGCCTCTGGCTTAATTACGCCAAAAGTAACATATGCACCATCTGGAATAGTAGTAGTTACTTCGTAATCAGAACCACCTACATTAACCATTTCCAATACGTCAACATTATTCGTGTTGAAACGAGAAGTGATACCTGCTTTGCGATCCATTATCAATAC
This sequence comes from uncultured Chitinophagaceae bacterium, assembly GCA_964352775.1. Taxonomy (GTDB): domain Bacteria; phylum Bacteroidota; class Bacteroidia; order Chitinophagales; family CAIOSU01; genus CAYGTK01. The sequence goes on along the minus strand of CAYGTK010000127.1, from coordinate 1,020 downwards.
ATACTTACTAAAAGCACCGCTTAAAGCTGGTAGTTGAGTAGCATCTACCTTAATGGTGATGTCGCCCATGTTACCTGTATGATCAAAACGCCATTCGCGCTCTACGCGTTTAGTATTAGAAGATGAGTTAGGTATGTTAGTTGTAGTTTCCGTTAAGTCAGCACCATTATGGCCTACCATTAGGTACTCACCATCATTAAAGTTGGCAGTATTACCACGCATTTCGAAAATACCTGTACCCTGACTGATGTTATGTAAGCCAGTAGCCTCTTGACCAATACCGATCACTTCTTCACCATAGTTGGCTTGGTAATCGTATTTATCATTGGTTAGGTTGTTAGCTTCATACTTAGCACCTAGATAGTTCTCAATAATAATACGCTCGGCATCATTCAAAGTATCGCTGTAAGCTATAATCTCAGAAATACGACCCAAGAAAGGATTAAATCCAGTATTACTTCCACCTGTTCCGGACGGACCATCAACAAAATAAGCTTCACCATTGATAGCGCCAATTCCTGGCTGACCCGGGTGGTTCCAAATTGAACCTACATTATTAAGGCTAGTGCTAAAAGGCACTCCGTTCAAGTATCCCTCTAAATAACCAGTTAGGCTACCTGATGGTCCGAAGAAACGATGAGACACTACATAGGTCTGATTGGCTTGTATCGGAATAGTGATAGAACGATAAGTAAAACGTGGTGTACCATCTGGATCGTTTACATCATCGTATACACCTAAATAAAGTAGTCCATTTTCTACATAGAAATTTAAACCTCTAATATTACCTCCTTGCTCATAAACCACCTGACGCGTTGTTACATCTGTAGATGTACGGAAAGCCACAAAAGTGGTACGGAAGTTCATTGGCTCGGCCAAATTAATATCCAATGAGCTATTCATAAGTAGCACATCACCCTGAGTAAATACTAAGGTCGGCTTACCATTAATACCTGCCGTAACATCACTTCTAAATACTGGCTGAAAACCCAACGTGGGTTGAGTTGCATCATTATTAAT
>CAYGTK010000126.1:963-12587 GCA_964352775.1 uncultured Chitinophagaceae bacterium | reverse complement strand
ACCCTAAAGTCGGTTGATATGCACGATACTCAAACTTTACCAATTAGCCCCAATTAATATGCTAGAAATATTTCTTTGTGTTTTTAACACAAAGGGTGCAACACTATAACACTTGTACCGTAAAAAGCTAGCGAAACCAGTTATAGAGGCAGATGAGGCACACACCGACCCTGCTGCTTATACTTATATTCTGTTTTTATAGTACTACTATTAAAGCACAAGAATTAGGCAATGTAGAAGCAGCAAATTTAAACATATGGCTACAGGCATCAAGCCTTTCAGCCACTCTTAGCGATGGCAATACTGTAAGCACAGTTACAGCTACTAGCCCCACTACAATAGATGCTACTGCAAGTGGAGGCGAACGGCCTACCTTTCAAACAGATGCTGCAAACTCGATAAATGGGCAGCCAGTGATCCTTTTCGATGGATCGACCGACGAATTAAATATTGCTAATAATGGTTTTTTGAATGTTGGTACTGCAACTGCACGTACCTACTTTGCTGTATTTAGAACGGGTAGTGATATTAGTACCCGCCAAGTAGTATATGAAGAAGGCGGTGGTAGCCGTGGGGTAAATATCTTCATTGAAGATGATAGTATACATCTTGCTGCTTGGAATGTGGTTAGTGGCGACCCCTCTCCGGCTTGGGGTTTTAGTTATCTAGCCACGCCAGTTTCTACAGACTCTACCTACATAGTTAGTATGATATATCAAGGTAACACCTCTAATACGGGTACTATTAAAGCCTATGCAAATGGGGTCAATATGGGTACTGTTGGTAATATTGGTGTGTTATATGAGCATACAGGGGCTATTGCCATTGGGAGTGTACAAAACGATTCATATTTTAAAGATGGAGTCTCTTCGGGTTCAGACCTACATCATTTTGGTGGAAGTTTTACTGAGTTTGCCGTTTGGGACAAAGTGATTAGTGATGTACAGCGCATAGTTATTGAAAATGCATTGGCCGTAAAATTCGGGATCACATTGGCTAATTACAATGTTGCTATAGCAGATCTATCTATTAGTTCAGGTTTTGATAATGATATAACGGGTATAGGCCGTCTCTCTTCAAGCGAAATATATGGCGATTCTAGGGCAGGCGGTATCCGGATAAACGTTCCTGTTGGAATGGATGACGGAGAATTCATGTTCGTAGGAAGTAATGGTGCCAGTGCTACTGCCACCAACTCTAGCGATAAACCAGCCAGCAGTGTCGCACGATTCAGTAGAACGTGGATGCTTACGCAAAACGATTCTATAATAAGTGTTAACATAGTAGTAGACCTTTCAGAGGTTGCTCCCCTTACAGCTTCCGATCTTCGATTGATAGTAGATACTGATGGTGATGGACAGTTTTTGGATGAGAGTCCGCTAAGTAGTGTACCTATTGATGTAGGTGGAAACAACTTCCGATTTGAGAACATGAATATTGACGAGGGGCTAGAGTTCACCGTGTTAGTAATATCAGGAACCGTAGGTTCCATACCTCCACTAGGACCCGCAGGAGTATTAGACACTTCGTATGTGCGCTTTTGGTATCGTGCAGTAGATCTAGATAGAGTAATATCTGATGGGTCTGTTGTAACTACTATAGCTAGTAAAGGTGGTAACTCTATACCCGCAGAGCAGCCTGGCACAGGCTTAGAGCCCATATTTAGGAATAATGCTGGCGTTAATATGAATGGCATGCCATTGTTCGACTTTAATGGCGATAGGGTATTTAATATTGCTGATAACGACGAGATAAATATGAGCGTTAATTTCCCAGCTCGAACTTATCATATGGTAATTCGCACTGCGGAAAGTTTTAACGACTATGAGATAATATATGAAGAGGGTGGCGGTGTGAACGGTATCAACATATACATACACGATGATTCCCTTTTCTTTGGCACTTGGGCCTACTCCAGCAGTAGCTGGGTATTTCAAACGGTTAGTACGCCTATTGCTACTGGTAGCGATAATGTGCTCACCTTTGCTTTTTATGGTGATCAAGCGGGTACGGGTACGGCAGAGGCATATGTCAATGGTACTTCTATTGGAGCTATACCTAATATAGGAGTTATACCCGCCCACTCGGGTGATATTGGTATAGGTGGTATGGATAATGATACTTATGTTGATACTGGAGCTGTAAGTGGAGATGGGCTCAACTTCAAAGGCTTGATGGGAGAGTTCATTTACATCGATACTGTGATCACTGAAATGGAACGCATACTTATTGAAAACTATTTGGGGAGTAGCTATGGTATTTCAGTAGCCAATGATCTATATGCTATTGATGACACTAGCGCTGTGTTTGATAACGACTTATTTGGAATAGGCCAGTATACCGATGGTACCCGACATGCTGATACACGTGGAACGGGTGAGGTAATACGCCTAAATAGCCCTAGTGAAATGACTAATGGTGAATATCTTTTAATAACGCATAATGACAGTAGTTTAAGCTCAGTAGAGTACGATCTGCCAGCAGGAATGACCAATCGCTTGCGTAGAAGTTGGATGCCTTATGAAACGGGTGAAGTGGGCACGGTAGACTTGTTGTTTTATTTGAATGACTGGGTTGATGCTCCAGATACTACTGAATTACGACTGATAATAGATAGCGATGGCGATGGGTTATTCGCGAATAACGATACTAGCACGATAATTCCTGTTGATCAAGGGGGTAACGTATACTTGTTTTCAGGGGTTAACCTAACCAGTGGGCAGCGGTTCACACTCGGTTCTTCTGGTACGGCCATTACCCTACCTATCGATCTACTGTACTTTGATGCAGAAAGTATTGGGGAAGAAGTAGCCCTAAAATGGGCAACGGCTAACGAGATAAACAACGACTTCTTTACGCTGGAGCGATCTACCGATGGAAAAATGTTTGAAGCTATAGCTACTGTAGAAGGAGCTGGCAATAGCACTACACTGTTACACTACGATGAGCTGGATGTGGAGCCTGTTATAGGAACTAACTATTACCGCCTACGCCAAACTGACTTTGATGGAACAACTGAAGTGTCGGATGTAGTAGCAGTTGATCTAGCAGCACCAGAAATGACGATAGATGTCTATCCCAATCCGGTGAATAGAAATATAAATGTGAGCTTTAGTCTAGCCCCCGAAGAGGATATTAGTATATACTTGATAAATACTGCAGGTAGCCAGGTACATGCCCAACGATTAACGGGCCGCCAAGCTTTACACGCTTTAAAGCTACCTGAACTACCCAATGGACTGTACTACTGCACCATTGAACTACCAGGTGAACGAAGGGTAATACCCATTTACATTCGTCAGTAGTGCGATGTTTTAGCCGTCTAAATTTTAGCTAAAGTATATTGGCCCGAAGGTTTTCCTTCGGGCTTTTTTGTTTTGGTGGTCAGTAATAGCCGATCTGAAGCTTCTTACAATTAAAAGCCTATCCATTAAGTTAATAATTATTAATGGGGTGTATTCTATTTAGAAGTGGGCGTTCCTGTAGTATGGTTCGCATAATATTATTGGCAGTGGCAAGCGTATTCGGTTGTCATCTGCTCGATTCGCCTGACCCTGATGTGGTCAACAAAAGTTATACATCGCTACTGGCAGAGGTAGGCATCCAGACCCAAACTATGCAGCAAGCCTATCGGCAAGCTACAAGTGGCGATAAAGCAAGGCTAGAACAACAAGCCAATGACTACTTGTTCGGCTTGTTGACCGATAGCGGAGGTGTGTTTCATCATTGGATGGGTACGGAGTGGGATTACAACGGCATTACCACCGAACCTTTGAAAGGAGAAATAGCTTGTGGCTACTTTGTTACCACCCCACTAAAGCAACTAGGGTTTAACCTAAACCGCTATAAGATAGCCCAGCAGTATTCTCACTCTATTGCCAATACGCTTTGTGCCAAGGGCAGTGTGAAAAGTTATAACGACTTGGATATAGTACTAGAACGCATTAATGCTAAGAAGAACAGCCTATATGTGGTGGGTTTAGATAATCACGTTGGCTTTCTAGTCAATATTAAAGGCGAAGTGTTCTTCATTCATTCTGACTACATTACCGATGGTGTAGTTAAGGAAAGCCCTAAGGCTTCCATCGCTTTACTTAGTTCCAATCTATACGTAGTGGGCAATTTATTGGGCAATAATCCCGAATTGGTGAAAAAGTGGCTGAAGGGGGAATTCATAAATATCATTCCCTAAAACAAAAAAGCCCTCACCTATTGGTGAGGGCTTATGAAATATTGTACAGGAGAGTATTACTCCCTTATCAATTTTGTGCGGTTAACTACAACACCATCTTCGTTGCTAACAGTAGCTAAATACAAACCACTTTCAATAGCTGTTGCATCAATACTGTTAATACCGTTAGCTACTTCAGTAGTTAATACTAACTGACCAGCAAGACTAAATACCTGAAGTGTTCCAGCGCTTGGGCTCTCTACTACAAGGTTAGCTTGTACAGGGTTAGGGTATAACTTGTAACGTGCATCAAATGATCTGTCATAAATAGATGTTGTGTCAATAACAGTATCCATAACCATTTCGGTTAAAGTAATTGGAGTACCTCCTGCAAATGCATCACTACTAGCAGCACCATTGTTGTTAGCTGCTATTCCATTAGCATATACAGTTACATCTCCAGTACCAGCTGCTGGTGCAGTCCATGTAACAGAGAACGTACTATCCGAACTTGGTGGTCCGTGCTCAACAAAGTCAATGCCACCTAAGTTTACAGTATTCAAATTAGCACTTGCATTAGCCAAAGTACCGGCTTGCGCATCGCTAGCATCAAGTACAGCACTTTGCATACCCCAGCGCGAAGCGGAAGCTATCGTAGCAGCACTAATGGTATAAGTAATGCTATATACCTCTCCTGGAGTATATTCCGTTACTGCCTGGCTATTGGCGTCTATAATATCAATGCTAAGTCTTGCTGTATTTACAGAGCCGTGGCATCCGCCCGCTCCACAAGAAGTACTACCTGGTGATCCGGTAGCATTAGCATTACCCGCTGCAGGGCCATTTGAAAAATTCATTAGAGCGCACCCCGTAATAACGGCGGCAAACACCCATAAAAAGCTCTTTTTGTTCATAGCAAAATTAGGTTTAAGGATAGTTAAAAGCTATTAGGTTCTGAAAAATAACTAAAATCCTTCATTTCTCATAGATGGTTGTCAACACAGGTGTATGTTATGACATAAATACGGCAGGTAAAACAAATAGCTATTAACTTTGCCGAATGCAACGGCAGTTCGACCTTACGGGATACATAACTTACCGCACCGCACGCAGCGGTGGGCCTGGGGGGCAGCATGTCAATAAAACCAATACCAAGGTAGAGCTGCTCATTAACATACACGAGTGCAAGGAATTCACCGAGGCCGAGCAGGCCCGTATAACTGCCAAGCTAGCTAACCGAATTGATACAGAAGGCATATTACACGTAGTAAGTCAAAATACCCGCAGCCAACTACGAAATAAAGAGGAAGCCTTAAAACTGCTACACAAGCTAATTACCCAAGCCTTACATATACCCAAGCCCCGCAAAAAGGCACGGATACCACGCGGAGTAAAAGAAGCCCGCCTAAAAAAGAAAAAAGCCCATGGCGAAAAGAAAAAGCTAAGGGGCAATTTGAAAAGAGGGGAGTGGTGATTAGGTTTCTGGATTTGTTGCTAGTAAAGGACTAGTTTGTACATTTACAAATAGATATTTAGTACCTCAGTAGATTATGCCGATAGACCGAATACATATTCAAAATTTTAAGTCGATAAAAGACCAAGTTGTTAAGCTTGCACCTATTAATGTGCTTATTGGTTCAAATGGTGTTGGAAAAAGTAATTTCATCTCTTTCTTTTCGCTTGTAAAAAACATATATGAGCAGCGATTAAATACCTATATCAAAACTCATGGAAAGGCAGATAGCTTTCTTCATTTTGGACGTAAATATTCGGATTATGTCGCAGGTGAATTATACTTTAGAAGAGGGGATTATGTTAGCAATGCGTATAAATTTAATCTAGTACCAGACCAAGAGGATGCACTTATTCTCGCAGCTGAAGAAAGTAATTATAACCCTAATACATCCTTTAATTCTGAAGAATGGAATAGAAGCAGATATTCAATTTCATCTGAGAGCTATATAAAGAATAGTTCTTCATTTAGAGATAAACATCTAAGAAATTATTTTGAACAGTTCAATGTATTCCACTTTCATGATACCAGTAGGAACTCAAAACTTAAGCAATCAAACAGGATAAAAGATAATCGCTCTCTTAATTCCGATGGTAGCAATTTAGCGGCATTTCTTTATCTGTTACAGGAACAACATCCTGCACATTTTAAAATGATAGAAAAAACGGTAGCGTCTATCGCACCATTTTTTGAAAAGTTTGACCTAGAAGAGGATAAGCAAGATCCAGAGTATATTGACCTTAAATGGTTGGAGAACGGTTCTGACCTCTACTTTAATGCACATAATTTATCCGATGGTACGCTTAGGTTCATTGCGCTTACCACACTCCTCCTTCAACCAAAACCGCCAAATACTATTATAATTGATGAGCCTGAATTGGGCTTGCATCCGTTTGCAATCAAGAAGTTGGCAGCTATGGTTAAAGCTGCATCGGATAAAAGCCAGATAATTTTATCCACTCAATCTGTCACGCTATTAAATGAGTTTGAACCCGAGGATATTATAGTTGCCGAACGAAAGGATGGAAAAGAAGGAAGACAAGAAACGATATTTAAAAGACCTGATGAAGAGAACTTAGTTAAGTGGTTGGAAGACTATACAATTGGTGAACTTTGGGAAAAAAATGTTTTAGGAGGTAGGCCACGTTGAAAAGGATATGCATTTTAGTAGAAGGACAAACGGAAGAGCAGTTCATTAATGAACTGCTAGTGCCATATTTTAGAAACAAAGGTGTATATGATGTTCGTCCAATAAAATTAACTGGTAAAAAGAACGAAGGTGGGATGAAGAGTTATGGAAAGCTCAGAAAAGATGCCCATAGGCTTACCCACGAGCCTGATACTGTTGTTAGTAGTATGTTCGATCTATTTAGAATACCTAAGGATATGCCAAGTTATAGTACGGTTGAATTGATAACTGACCCAGTTACGAGGGTGACAGAATATGAGAAGGCAATGTTCAATAATATTGGGATGATAAACTTTGTACCCTATATACAGCTACATGAAATGGAAGGATTATTGTTCACTAAAGTTAACGGGTTTGTTGATGTTGCCTCTTTAACTCCCGATAGCAAAGAGGAACGGCTAGGTATGATCCAAGAAATAATTGAACAATACCCTAACCCAGAACTTATTAACTCTGGTGCAGCTACTGCACCAGGTAAGCGATTAAAAAAAATCTTTCCCAATTACGAGAAGCCATTACATGGAAACTACATTGCTTTGGATAATGGACTTAATGCAATATTAGAGAAGTGCCCAAGGTTTGCTGCTTGGTTAAGCAAGTTGACAAAGATGGCAACAACTTAAACAAAAAAGCCACCCCGATATATCGGAATGGCCTTATCTTGGTTTTTAATACTTAAAGTTGTTAGTTCTGCGCTATACCTTCATTATAGTTTAGCGAGGCTACTAAGTCTTCAAAGGCGCTTATGCTTTTGTCGAAGTCTTCTTGCGATTTACTGCTAAGCACTACTATCACTACATGGTCTTCTATCTGTACATAGGCTACGGCTTCAAAGCTTTCGTAGGAAGTGCCGGTGATGTACTTCACCGTTGCCTTCATCCCTTTCTTAATATTAATTGTAGGCTGCGTGGTCACCTTCAGATCACCTGCACCTATTTTATAGTTGGCAATATCCCAAGTGATAATGTCTTTCATCGTTTTCTCTTCATTAAGATCTTCGATGTTAGAATAGATCACCGTGCTCGATTCGTTCCATGAACTATTCTCGGGGTAATACACCGCGTTCAGCCTATTATCTAGAGCTACGCTATTATCTTCCACCCAACCGCTGGGGGCGTCTAAACTGAATGCACTTTTTACTTTTTTAGCCTCTTCGCCGTCGGCGTGGGCCACATTTACGGATAGTAGTATACTTAACCCTACCGCACCAATTGTCAATTTCCTCATAACACTACACATTAATTTTAACACTACACTACTTGTGCTTACGACACCTAGGCGAAAAAGTTACAGTGTAGCTTAAAAGAAAAGTAAGCGGAATTAATGAGTCGAATAGTTGGATTTCTCGAAAAGATCACTATATTCATTACAGTTCTTTTAAAGTAAATAATACAGTTCTACTTAGGTAGAACGACCCACACAACATGTATAGCTTGGATGATCTAACGTATACATCTAGTGAGTTTTCAGAGCGAAACTAAAGTAGGCCTCAAACCTTCGACTTGTCAGGTAGTCCGTTTTCGGGCGAATGAGGAACTTGAACATTGCAACGGGGCTCAGATCCTGTTTTTTCAGAGATCTTTCTAGGCCAAATTTGTGTGGGTTTTTTTATGCCCCTATGTTAAGTAGACTAAGCCTTCTCTAACACTATGCGGTATACCACATCCTCTATCCGCTCGGGCTTATTTATAAGATCAACAAACTCCTTTGCAACTGCCTCAGGTGGATATAGCAACCCATCGCGATGTAGTTCAATGAACTTCTGGCGTGAGCTGAATTCTGATTCCTCACTTTCCCGTAGTTGCTTCTGCATCTCCGTTTCTACCACACCAGGGGCTATTGCTAGTACGTCAATAGGGTGCTGGGCATCCATCTGCTCACGGCTGGCCACGCGGCTCATCATATCAATAGCGGCCTTGCTACTACAGTAGCTACTCCAACCATCGTAGGGGCTTTTGGCTGCTCCGCTGGTTACATTTACTACTACTTTTGGTACAGCTATCTTTTGGTAGGCGGCTATAAAGTTATTCATCAGCATTGCAGGGGCCAGTATATTCAGGTTGTAGGTGCGTATCTGGTCAAGCGGACTTAGTTTGCCAAATCGCTTTATCTCGCCCAGTGTGCCAGCATTGTTTATCAGCACTATCTGCTCAGCATCAGGCAGTTTACGGAAAAAGAACGTACCTGTCTCCTCAATATCTGATAAGTCTAAATGAAAATGCTGATAGCGCTTGTGCTCGATGCTGCACTTACGTGAGATACCATATACTAGCGTATCATCCTCTTCTAAGATCTTCTCTGCTATTGCCTTGCCAATGCCACGGCTTACGCCCGTGATGTAATAATGCCTCATGCTGCTGGTTGGGTGCTTTATTGCGGCGGTAAAGGTAGGGGATCTTTAGTACGGAGTTTAGAGTATTTAACAAAAGGCGCTTACCACTACTTTTAAATATTTGATCGATGAATGACAACCAAATAGCGCTTTTTAACTAGTCAACTAGCGTAATACTTGTTACTCATGACTCTAAAAAGTTGAGGCGGAATTTTTTGAAGAAAAACTACTCTTCCCCTTCCGGCTTATAATCCAACTCGCCCTCGCTACTAGCTATAAGGGTACTTACCGTAGCATCGCCAGTAACATTAACGGCAGTTCGGCACATATCCAAAATACGATCTACGGGAAACACGATGGCAATCCAAGCCGGGTTAAGCCCCACCGATTGTAGTACGATTATCAGCATCACCAAGCCAGCACCAGGCACTGCGGCAGATCCTATAGAGGCCAAGGTAGCTGTAAGCACAATAGTAAGCTGCTGCCCAAGGGTAAGATCTACCATATGCAGTTGCGCTAAGAACACCACGGCCACTGCTTGATACAAACTGGTCCCATCCATATTAATGGTGGCGCCAATGGGCAATACAAAACTGGTAACTTTTGATGATACACCTAAGTTCTCTTCCACACAATCCATAGTTACGGGTAGGGTAGCGGCACTACTGGCGGTACTAAAGGCCAATGTCTGCGCGGGTGCCATTCCGCGGAAGAATCCACCGTAGGTCATCTTTTTTACGAATAGGGCTATAGCTCCTCCATAATAAACGAACACCACCGTACCCAAACCCAACACCACTGCTAGCGAATACCAACCTAAGCCTTTGAATATCTCTATGACCTGCATAGGGTCGTCGGGGGCCATTTTCGACATCTGCCCAGCCAATAAAGCAAATACAAAGAAAGGCGCGGCCTTCATTATAAGGTCTACCATTTTAAGAAATACCTCGTTAATGCCATTTATCAGCGAGCGGACTGGTTTGCGGTGTTCTTCAGGTAAAAGCACCAGCGACACCCCAAAAAAGATAGCGAAGAATATCACCTGCAGCATCAGCCCATTGTTATTTAGCGAGGTGAAAATGTTGCTGGGTACTATATCTATCAATGCCTGCAGCGGACCTGCTTTTTTGCGTTGTTCTGCCGTGGTCATTTTAGCGGCTATTTTATCATCTAGCGGCTCCATTTCTAGCTTCTTGGCAATGCGCTCGGCCTGTGCTGCCCATTCTGGTTGGCACGAAAGGCATTGTCCATCCAGTATTTGCTCACCATTGGCCTTGGCCCAAAGCTCGTAGCTGATGCGGTTTTCCTTGCGGGTATTGTCGTCTACTAGTTCGCCGGGGTTTATTATGTTCACCAGTAGTAGCCCAGTGCTAATGGCCAGTACGGTAGTTAGCAGATAGGCAAATAAGGTTTTAGCACCCATTTTCCCCAAGCTGCCCGTATCTTGAATGCCCGATACCCCGCCGATGATAGAGAACAGCACTAGCGGAACGGCTATCAGTTTCAGCAGATTGATGAAGATGACACCAAAAGGATCTATCCAGTTGAGGGTGAATTCACTCCAGCCCATGCTACTGCTTACCAGCGCCCAAATGATACCCAATACCATCCCGATAATGATCTTCCAATGCAGTGCTAAATTCTTCATACGTGGTGCTTGTTACAGTTTGTCGGTTCGGCTTCTAAGGTAATGATCGGCTAAAGTTAGGGCAGCCATGGCTTCTACAATAGGTACAGCACGGGGCAGCACACAAGGGTCGTGGCGGCCTTTGCCCTTAACGGTCACGGCATTGCCATCGGTATCTACACTGGACTGATCTTGCATAATGGTAGCCACGGGCTTAAAGGCCACATCAAAGTAGATGTCCATTCCATTGCTGATACCGCCTTGCACCCCGCCAGAGTTATTGGTGGTGGTAATTACCTTACCATCCTGCTCTTCAAAAATATCGTTGTGTTCCGAGCCTTTCAGAAAAGTACCAGCAAAGCCCGATCCATACTCAAAACCCTTAACGGCATTTATGCTCAGCATCGCCTTGCCCAGGTCGGCATGTAGCTTGTCAAACACGGGTTGACCTAAGCCCACAGGCACGCCCGTAATCACACCCGTAATGGCTCCACCAACGGTGTCGCCAGCTTTGCGGGTCTCTTCTATCAGGGTTATCATCTTTTCGGCGGTATCCAGTTCGGGGTTGCGGACGATGGTTTCTTCTATCAAGCTCATATCCAAGTCTTGATAGCCAAATGCATTCTCTACATCAGCCACCCGGCTTACATAGGCGTGAAAACTGATGCCCGCCGTTGCCAGCAGTTGCTTAGCAATAGCCCCCGCAGCTACCCGCGCTGCCGTTTCGCGGGCCGATGACCGTCCACCGCCGCGGTAGTCGCGCCAGCCGTATTTTTCTTGATACACCATATC
>CAYGTK010000126.1:0-953 GCA_964352775.1 uncultured Chitinophagaceae bacterium | reverse complement strand
GGCGGTAGCTGTCTTTTATGTGGCTGTAATCCTTCGGCTTGGCATCGCCATTGCGGATGAGCAGGCTGATGGGCGTACCCAAGGTTTTCCCCTCAAAAATGCCCGAAAGCACCTCCACGGTATCGCTCTCTTTACGCTGGGTGGTTATCTTGCTCTGCCCAGGTTTACGGCGGTCCATTTCGGCTTGCAGTAGCTCTAGGTCTACGGGCAATCCAGCGGGACAACCATCTATCACCACACCAATTGCTGGCCCGTGCGATTCCCCAAAAGTGCTGATCTTAAAATGCGTGCCAAAGCTGTTTCCTGCCATAGGGCTAAGTTAGGTAATAGTTAGAAGCTAGGGGAAGATACTAGAGCCTAGATGCTAGAACCAAGACTGCTGACTGCAAACTGCCGACTAACAATGGCGTGCCCCTTCCTACGGTCGGGTCGGGCTATCCGTTATATTCCTCGTCTCGTACCTCGTCTGCGGGGTGCCACTGCTATCCCTCACGCAGAATCAATTCAGTGCGGGTCATAATGAGGTTCTCGAATTATGCCGTGCCGAGCGATGGATGGGGTGGCTTCCACAGCGCTGCACCCTTCGGCTGCTACACTACGTTTCGCGTTGCTGTTTCAAGTTTATAACTTGGAACCAAATGGTCATAGCAGTTTGCAACTGCTGCCCCGAGCTATCGGGGCCTATTGGTTGTCACAAGTCACAGACTTGCGATAGCGGGGAAGTAACTCTACCTAAGCTTAATCTGTACATGCTTGGAATCTATTTTTAATTTTTCCATAATCGCTGATATTCTTTTTATACATCTAGAAGAGGAGAACAAAGTATGAATAAAAATTTCTTTATTATTTAAGTCACTTATTTTATTCCATCTCTTCCCCGAGATTGTTTTGTACTGACTAGTCAAATCAATGTTTAAATCAATTGCACTTTTCAGAACGCCCCATTCTACTAT
>CAYGTK010000125.1:0-12623 GCA_964352775.1 uncultured Chitinophagaceae bacterium | reverse complement strand
GAAAGAGATACCAGAAGCGCTCCATGCATTTAAGAAGGCAGAAGTAATTGCTTTGATGGTGTGGGGGTCTGCTCATCCTAGCACAAAAACAATTCAATCTAGCGTTCGCTATGTAGAAGATATTATAGCTAAGGCCTAGCAAAAACACACATCGCCTATCGCCCACCGTGCTGGCGTGAGATCCCCGCCTGCGCCGGAATGACTTGTAAACCTTATAACTGAATAAAGAAGCGTGGGCGAGACTGCGAACCGCCATCTGCCATCTGCCGACCGCCGACCGCCGACTGCATACTGCCGACTGCCACCTGTACACCCATCTTGTAGCAATACCTTATCTTCATTGTATGGAACCTAATTTTGACATCTCGCCGGGGCTTTTTGAGAACAATGACCAGTTCACGGGCCCATTTTTCGATAAGTATAAACTGCGCAAGGCCGATGCCCCGCTGCCGCTCGATCATGGTATTAGTAAAGATTACCTGTTCCCTACTTTTTATGCGGATGTTACTTGTGCCATGGGTATCTTTTTTTGCGACTATGCCGCTGCACAGGCTATGATGCCTCACCCAAGTATGCGCCCCGTGCCTGGCACGCGTGGCAGGGCCATTGTGGCGTTTAGCTGTTACGAGTATAAAAAAGTGCTGGGCATACCCGCCTACAACGAAATAGCCATGACCATACCCGTAACGGTAGACGATGGCTACAACCCACCCCTGCTTCCGCTGGTGATGAAGAGCTTTACTAAACAGGGATACTACGTGTTCAGCATGCCCGTAACCAGTTACGAGAACCAACTGCGGGGCAACAAAATATGGGGGCTACCCAAGGTAACCGAGCGCATTGATATAGACATAGCCAACGGCCGATGCACCACCACTGCCTACGATGAACAGGGCAACAACTACTTTGAGCTACAGGTACCCACCCAGGGTAAGGATAAGCACTTTAACGAGTCGGGCTACCTGTACTCGGTGCTAGATGGTAAGCGACTGAAGAGCCAAACCAACTTTCAGGGCGATTTTAAAATGACGATGAACGCGGGCCGCATTTTCAGTAAAGGTGGAAAAAGCGACACCCCTTGGCTAAAACTAGGCGATTCGCCACGAGCAGAAGCCCTTCGCAAACTGCAGCTAGAGGAAATACCTTTCCAATTCCGATTCTGCCCCAGCATGAGCGCCTGCTTTGACTTAGCAGTGGAGCGGATATAGAGATAGCTATTGAACATAGCACCAGCATCTATTAGTAAATAAGCCCTACAGCTTTTAACAGAAAGTGCGTGCAGTACACTTTTACCTAACGCACCGCCACCCGCTGCACAAACTCGCCACTGCGCAACACATATACCCCAGCTGGCAGGCCACTTACATCCAAGCTATTCTTACCAATGCTGATGCTATTGCTTAGCACCACTTGGCCTAGCTGGTTGTAGATGGTTATGGGTAAGGTGGCCTCGCTCCCACTCCACTCTATGGTGAGTTGGTCGGTGGTTGGGTTGGGGTATATTTTTATGTTGTTGTTGGTTAGCGTTGGTATGCTTACCACTACGCTTAGTTCAGTGATCACTATACTGTCGCAGCCCTTGTTTGTTAACAAGGTATCGTTGTAGATGCCTGCTGTGGTTTGGTACTCTCCTCCTATAAGCACACTATCACCTTGGGTGATGCTGGTGGTGGTGTTCTGTTTAGCTATATCGTTAACTGCCAATTCAATTATACGGGTGCTATCGCAGCCGTTGCCTTTGGTATATACATCGCTGTAAGTACCAGCAATAGTGTAGCCTGCATAGCTCTCGCCGCTACATATCTCGGCTTGTAGCATGGTCAAGCTACTATCCAATACAATAAGATCTATCATTACGGTGCTATCGCAGCCGTTCATTTTGCTTAGGTTGAAGGTGTAATTGCCCGGCTGGGAAAATCCTGAAAAGTCATCACCGGAACAAATAGTTTCGTTGAGTAAGGTCAGGCTGCTATCGAGCAATTCAACAATAAAAGCGCTACTGAACTTACTAAAGAAAGCGTTAGCTACCCTTACTTGGTATTGCCCCGGAAGAATTACATCAATTTGCGAAGTAGTTGCATTGTTTAACTCAATTCCATTATAATACCATTGAAAGGTATAACCAGCGTTGTTTAATGTCCGTAAGGTAAGCGTATCATTAGTACAAATTCCTGGGAGAGATGGCAATATGTTAGGCAGTGGCAATGGTTCACTAACAGTGTTTACAGTAGTATTGGTAATAATTGGTGGATTGAAATCGAAATAGATAAAAGCTGTGTTTTCAATAGCCGTACCTAAGGGCAGATTTTGTAACGGTTTAATTCTGTACCTAACATATCCATGGCTCTCGGGTTCGTTACTGTTACTATCCGGCAGTTCAATGTAAGGAAATGCAAAGCGAACTTCTCCATTTGGCCCAATGGTAGTATTGTTATTATGGCTATAGCTCAACAATTCGAAGGAGGTCCAGTCTAGAAATTGGCTAAGTGTATCTTCAATTACTACATGTTGAGCTGGTGCATTACCTGTGTTTTGAAAGCGCACAGTGTAGTTAAGCCAATCTTGCAAAGTGTCAATAAAATCTGCTGGGTGTACTTGTTTGTCATTGGGGTCGTATGAGTTTACCACTTCAAAGCACTCTGTAAATGAGTTAGTTAGTGGGTTTTCTATGGTCCCATTTATTGTGTATACAACCTCTACGCATACAAATTCTCCGGCACTGTTAAAGGTATCAATCTGTATAGCTACGGAAATATCGCCAGGGCTAGTAATTTGGTTAAAGTTAGTTACCTCCCAAGTAAACACATTACCAACCACTGATGTAGGTGTAACTCCAGTAAAGCTATCTACTTTAGCCGGTCCAGTAAGAGTAACTTGAATGACTCCACTGGTATCAAAGCAATCATAAGTTTGATTCGTGATAAGGTCACTGACGTTAACATTTAATTGATGAAAGCTGGCCGGCCTAAACCAACCAACAGAGCGCGTAATATCTTCAATTAGGTAATTTCTATTTTTGTAAAAGGTGCTGTCGCCACAGGTTAAAGCAAAATCCAAGTCATCATATGTGGGCGTGGCAGAAGTCACATTTCTATTGAAATAAAGACTATCTGGACAATGCACAGCAAAGGGTAACGCGATAGTGTCTATTCGAATTTCGTAGTTCTGCTGAAGGGTATCAATGGTAAAGAAGAATTCTCCTTGGGTTGAACTATAGGTTTGCTGTTGCAGCTGTCCGTTAGCATACAAGGCTATTTTAGCATTACTTATCGGCCTATTTGGTAACCTTTTACACGCCATTAAATCATCTAAATAAACTACACCTGATAGTTCTTCATAAACGGTGCATCCATTGCTATTAAACAAATTACACTCCGTTAGCTGTGCCAGTGGTGGCACACTAAATAGTAGTGCCCTTTTACTAGGCACACAGGTTATATTGGTGCTATCTATCCTTAGGTCTTCAACATTTTTTAAAAAGGGCAAGCAGCTGATTGGATTATTTGTAAGCTGTAGTTGGGTTAGGCTCAAGGGTAGCTCAGGTAAACTGCTAATATTATTGTTATTGAGCCATAGCTGGTTTAGGTTTTGGGGTAGTTCAGGTAAACTACGTATGTTGTTTTGACTTAAGTAAAGACCCGTTAAACTTTGAGGTAGCTGTGGAAGATAGCTTAAATTGTTATCAATAAGATTTGCAAACTCGATGCTACTGCCAAAAGACGCTATGGTATCAATTTGATTATTGCTAGCAACTAGATTTTCAAATTGGTTTGGAAGAGCGGGAAGGGATGTAAAAGCACAGTTACGGATGTCCAATTCCAACAAGCTATTGGGCAGAGGTGGAAGTGAATCAAGCAAGGGGTTATTGTACAGTTTTAAACTTGTAAGACTGTTGGATAGGTTGGGAACTACCTCAATATTGTTATTGCTTGCAAGCACACTTCGCACAGAGTTAGGCAAAACCGGAAGGGCCGATAAATTACAATTTGCAGCATTAAGAAAATCTAGCTTACCAGGTAAATTAGTTATGGATGACAGGAGCAAATTATCGGTTACTATCAGCCAACGTAAACTATCTGGAAGCGTTGTTATGGCAGTAAGGTTATTTTCCTCAGCCTCTAGAACCCTCAACGAATTAGGTAGCGATATTAATGAATCCAAGCCCATATCCCTCAACCCAAGTTCTTCCAGGTTACTTGATACCAAAAGAGGAACAACCAGCGATTGACAACCCCATAAGTCCATATATTTGAGCGATGGTGGTGGAGAAGGTATGGAAACCAATTGAGTATTTATTGGTAGTAATACAGACTCCAAACTTGGTGGAAAAGAGGGTATCTCTGTCATACTAGAAAAAGAAATTAATAGACTCTCTAAGTTTGGAGGTAAGATTGCCATATCACGTAGATCATTTACAGAAGAAGAAAACTGTTTTAAAGTAACAGGGAAGGATGTGATAGTATCGGTATCAGTAAATGATAATTCTAAAACTTCGAGGTTAGGGGGCAATTCATCCAATACCTCGATGTTAGTAGAGTTGATGTTGAGGCTAAATAGTTGAACAAAGTGGCGTATCCCACTTATATCTACTGGTGCTCCTGATCCGATACTCAAAGTAAGTGCGTTTTCAAATACAATGTTTGGGCAAGTGGTATCCATTTGATTACCTATCATGCACATTGGGTATTGTTGCTGTAAAAAGGCAGCAAATTGCGCATCGGGAATAGTAACATATTGACCAAACCCCAAATGCATCCCCAAAAACAAACACAAAACAAAAAGCAACTTTCTCATCACAACGGCATTAATTATTATGTGAAGATACAGCGCGAATACTAAAAATCACAATAAACCCATCCTAAATGAGTAAACGGTAGGGTTGGGGAGAATACGGTAAAAACCTTACCGCACCGCCACCCGCTGCACAAACTCTCCGCTACGCAACACATACACGCCTGCTGCCAGTCCACTCACATCCAAACTATTCTTACCAATGCTTATGCTTTCACTCAGCACCACTTGGCCTAGTTGGTTGTAGATGGTGATGGGTAAAGTGGCTTCTACCCCACTCCATTCAACTGTTAGTTCGTCGGCTGTTGGGTTGGGGTAAATGTTGATCTGATCACTGGTTAATTCGTCAATGCTAACTGGAACGAACATGGCATTGGTAGTTACAATACTATCGCAGCCATTACCAGTTACCAAGGTATCGTAGTAAGTACCAGTTGTAGTTTGTAATGCCCCACCGGCAAGTAAACTGTCGCCAATGGCTATACTGGTATCTATCGTAGTATTAGCCACGGAATTGACCGTTACTGTAAACTCCAATATCTCTAAGGGGCAGTTGGCTGTAGCTACTAGGGTATCGTAGTAAATACCTGCTACGGTAACTTGCTGGCCGTTTATCTGGGTGCTATCGCCCTCGCATATTTCGCGGGTAGCGGTGGTAATATTTAGTGCTAGTACTGATAGATCGATAGTATGCACACTGTCGCAGCTTATAGCATTGGTATAGGTTAGGGTGTATATACCCGTACTATCGAAGCCCAAATAACTATCGCCCTGGCAAATAGTTACTAGTTCATTGGTTGAGTCGCTTCGCAATACTAGCAAGTTGAACGTACGGATGCTGTCGCAGCCATTGTCCCCTACAAGGGTATCTACATATTGGCCCGTTTGGCTGTAACCCAACGAACTACTGCCTTGGCAAATGGTATCGCTTAGCTGTATGCTGCTAGTAGTTAGCACACTTAAGTTTATAACCACAGTACTATCGCAACCATTAGTATTTGTTAAGTTTTGGGTATACACGCCAGCTTGGGTATAGCCTAAGTAGCTGTCTCCATCACAAATGCTTTGGCTAAGGGTGGTGGCGCTGGTATCTAGCACCGTTACATCTATTAGCACTGTACTGTCGCAGCCGTTCTGCTTGCTAAGGTTCTGGGTGTACATTCCCGTTTGGGTGTAGCCTAAAAAGGTATCGCCTTCGCAAATGGTGTTTTGTAGCAGCGTTAAGCTAGTATCGCGAACAGTTAGATCAATGATCACTGTACTATCGCAGCCATTGTTATTCATCAGGTTAAGGGTGTATATACCCGTTTGGGTAAATCCTGCAAAATCGTCGCCCGTACAGATGCTAGGTTGTAACATGGTGCTACTGGTATCTAACACGGTAAGATCAATCCGTAGAGTACTATCGCAACCAGCGGCGTTATTGGCCGTTGGCACAAAGTATAAACCCGGTAGGGTAAAGCCTAGGTAGTTATCGCCTTGGCAAATGCTTTGCCTGATAAAATTCAAACTACTGTCTAGCACGGTCAAGTCTACCACCAGTGTGCTGTCGCAGCCATTGGTTTTGGTAAGTGGCAGGTAGTTTATACCTGGCTGGGTAAGGCCCATATAGTTATCGCCCGTGCA
Source organism: uncultured Chitinophagaceae bacterium (assembly GCA_964352775.1). GTDB lineage: Bacteria > Bacteroidota > Bacteroidia > Chitinophagales > CAIOSU01 > CAYGTK01. Next base: position 6,206 of record CAYGTK010000125.1, on the reverse strand, counting down.
GATAGAGACCGGTGCAATGTAGGTCAAACTACTATCTAACACAGTAAGGTCAATTCGGTAAGTGCTATCGCAGCCATTAGCACCTTGCAGGGTAAAGTCATATACTCCCGTTAGGGTGTAGCCAAAGTAGCTATCGCCATCGCAAATGGTGGTAGTATCTATTACTAGGCTGGTATCTAATACCGTTAGGTTAATGGTAACAATACTGTCGCAGCCGCTAATAGCGGTTAGAGTATCACTATAAGTACCTGCTACAGCATAACCTGCATAAGATGTACCTGCACAAATACTAGTATCTATGGTGGTAATAGTAGAAAGGGCACATTGCAATTGATATACGCGCACATGCCCATAAGCTTGTGCACCACCCACACTAGGGCCATCGTTTCTGGCAGCACCAATGGCCACCCTATTACCAAAACCTGATAGGCTAATGGCCTTACCCGAATTATCGGCACCAGCTTCGCCATCAATATCTTGACCAAGTTGCACCCATGCGCTGCCGTTCCACCGAAACAAACGGGTATGCCCCGCTTGCGAGCCGCCATCGTCATTCCGTTCGGCGCCAATGGCTATTAATTCACCATTATCGGTAATACTCACGTCGTTACCAAAAAGGTCGCCACTAGCTTCGCCGTATAGGGTAGCTCCCATTTGCAGCCAAGTGGTTCCCGTCCATTGATATACTTCAGCAGCGCCCAAACCAATTCCGCTTGAATCTGCGCCAGGTATACCTACTATCATTTCATTGCCATCGGCAGAAAGCTCTAGTACTGTTCCAAAATTATCGAACTGGGCAGCACCATCTATATCAATACCCAGTTGTGCCCAGCTAGTACCCGTCCATTCATACACACGTACGTGACCAGTTAGCGGACCGTTCACCCCATTTCTATAGGCACCTACGGCCAAGCGATCGCCATTATCAGATAAACTCACCGCAAAGCCAAAACGATCGTTAGCCGCTTCGGCCAGTAAAGTAATTCCGGCTTGTACCCAAGCTGTTCCGTTCCAATCAAATACTCGCACATGCCCGGCATTCATACCCACCACATCGTTAAGGTGTGCACCTACGGCAATACGATTACCATCAGCAGAAATGCTTATGGCTTGACCTGCACCATTGTCAGCACTTTCGCCCTGAATGTCTGCACCCTTTTGTACCCATGCACTACCATTCCACTGATACACCCGCACGTGACCTGCGTTGTTTCCATTATCGTCGTTAAACTGTGAACCTACGGCCACCGTATTTCCATCAGCAGATAATTCAATGGCTTCGCCAAATCTATCTTCCACCGCCCCATTTATATCCAGCCCCAGTTGCACCCAAGTTGTTCCATTCCATTCATACACTCTGGCTTGGCCAGCATTGTTGCCACCGGCATCGTTTTCAATAGCACCTATAGCTACCCTGTTACCTAAATAAGATAAGCTTACCGCAGTACCCGATTCATCGTCAGGCGCTTCGCCGTCGATGTCTTGGCCTAGTTGAGTAAAGGAGTTGGAACTGCTAGAGCTTAGGCTGAATAGTAAAGTAACCACACTATCGCAACCATCGCTGGCTGTGAATTCGCCAGTGTATGTGCCCGATTGGTTTAGGGTTTGGCCACCAAATTGTATTGGGGTTGGGCTTTGAATACTAGCTGTAAAGTCCGTTTGTGGAAGTGTGTTAACTATAGTACTGCGTACGGTGTTGGTTATAATAGGTGGGTTGAAGTCAAAGTAGATGCCTACCCTGTTCTCTATCACACTACCCAGGGTAATGCCTGTTTTGGGCAAAATATCAAAGACAATATAGCCTTGGCTACCCTCAGGGTCGCTAGCACTATCGGGTAGAAATATGTTTGGAAAATCAAACTTAATGACGCTATTGTTAATCACTTCCATGTTTAACACACTGCTGTGTTTGGCAGCTTGAAGTTGAAGCGAGTATAGGTCTAAATTAGGGTCAATAGTATCTAGCACAAAAATGTCGATAGCAGATGCATTTCCTGTGTTTTGATAGCGGATGGTGTAGGTTAGTTTATCGTTAGGGGTAAAGTAGTTGGTAGGGCTGCATACCGAAGGAGATACTTGAATATCGTTTGGGTCGTAGGAGTTGATTAGCCTACTGTTCATTTCCAAGTAGTTATTAATGGTATCGACTTCTCCATTTTCCGGTTTTACAAAAAATTGGTAGGTAACGTCATCACCAATCATAAGGGTGCTTTTTGCACTAAATTCTACATTGATAGGGGGATTAGCTAGCACATAGCTTATGGATGCAACATCCCATTGTAAGGTATCACCTACAATACGGTCGGGGGCGGTACTGGAGCTTGTATAGCCTAATTTACTTGTATCATACACTAAGCATAGCGTGGCTGGGGAGCTTTGGCAACCTTCATTAATAGCATTAACAATGAAGTTGGTTGGTCTTCCTGGCCTAAACGTTGCGGGTACAGTGGCCAGTGGTCGTAAATCAATAAACTGGTTGGTTGCCGGATTATTAGGCGCCGTTATAGAGTAGGCACTAGCAGCGGTGCAGCCATTGGCATCGGTTGTTGTTACGGCATAAAGACCTTGAGTTACACCGTTTAACGTACGCCCCCCTGCACCAGTATTCCAACGGTAGAGGTAAAAGGGGTCTCCATCTTGAGCGGTGGCCTGTAAATCAAGTAGCGAAGCACCACAAAACGATGCAGTAGGTGCGATACTTACTGAGAGTGGGGCGGGATTGAAATTGAACGTTTTAGACCCTATCCATCGACAACCATAGGGGTCACCAACTTCCACGCTATGGTTAACCATACCAGGGGCAAAACCCGAATTAGGTATACAATATGGGTTTCCTTGAAAGGTGAAATTATCCCATTCAAAGAATGCACTTTGACCTACGGGTGCAACTTCTAAACAATACGAACTATCACAAGAACGATAGGTGGCATATATATCCATAAAAAAGTTGTCGAATCCAAGAAGAGTAGAGTCTACAGCTGTACAGCCATTATTATCAGTAACTGTTACCCTGTAGTTACCAATGTTGGAAAAGGCATCAACTGCAAGTTGCGTTTGTGCTTTGTCGGATAAATTATTATTGAACGGAAGCCCACCACTTAAAATTTCCCATAAATAAGTATATGGACCAGTTCCACCCGTTGGAAATACTTCTACCTCACCCCCAAATTGACCACATATCAATGGGTTATTGTCTGATATAAAAGTAGTAATAGCTGTAGGCTCTAATACCACAATACCCGTATAGCTTTGCGTTAGCCCCAAGTTATCAATAATGGTTACATCGTAGCTACCAGCGGGTATGTTCTGTAAATCGTTGGTATTGGTGGGTGCGGGTGCTGTGGGGGGCACTGTCCATGTATACGTATAAGGTGCGGTACCGCCAGATGTACTCAACTCAATTCTACCGTTGCTTTCGCCAAAACAAAGGGCATCGGTTACGGTAATGGTAGCACTAACCTGCGCAGCGGCTGCAGCAGAAAGTAAACTAAGCAAGCAAGCGGCAATAATAGTTCTCATAACAATAGGTTGAAAAAGGGTGGCTACGTGTTTTCACCTATGAATATACAACCCTACATCAAACTAATGATAAAAGTAATGCGAAAGTTTTACGCAATAGCTCGCTGGCCGATAGCAGGGCGTATCCCTACGGATCGGGCTAGGAGTTTATGCTGAACTTGGTTAAGTACCTACTCCTCGCCTTGGCCTGTCCTGAGCAGGTAATGCTAATGAAGTAGCCGAAGAATTGTTATCCCTTACGCTCGCCCAAAACCCCAGCCATCATCAACCCACCACCCATCATCCCGCACTCCATACAGCAGCTAACGAAAGAACGATGGGCGGTGGGTGATGTGTGGTTGGTGAGGTGTTAGGGCGTAACCCTACGGGTCGGGCTATCCGCTAAACTCCTCGCCCTGGCCTGTCCTGAGCGGGAGGCACGACCAGTCGAAGGGCTGTGGGGTATCGCTGCTATCCCTTACGCGGGAGATAATTCTCACCTGTGGGAGTTCTCAAAAAGTTGGGATGTAAGTGAACACTATAGATCATGATCCTCGCGTCTAATTAACTCAATCGTGGCATTTATAGGTTTTTCCCCTTTTGCGTTATCCTGATCAAAAAATCCATCATACCAAGAAGATATGTACGCGAAAACTTTAGTATTGTCTACTGCTATTGAGTCTGTTATTTCATCGTTAATTTTAAAACTTACAAAGTTTTCAGACTTGTTAAGTGAAACTAGGATTGAACCTTTTTTCATAAATTTTTCAATTGTGGTATCCACAGCACCTTCTCTTTGGTCAGCTTTATTAGCATTTCCTTGATATTTAGTAGTATAAAAATGGTTGTTAGGATCCCGCCTAATGTTTCCATCTAAGTCTTTTACTATGTTACCGGTGCCAATATGCCATAGCAAAGTTTGAGGACCCGAAGCCCTTCTACCCCTAGCTTCAATCTTATTGTTCTGTACTATATCAAATATCTCTTTATCATCTCCCATACTAATTCCTAACCTTGCATAACCAGGTAGGTGAAGTAGTGTGATTCTGATGTCATAATTTCTGAGATCCACTATATTTTTTAATATATGGTCATCAAATAACTCTTCTTTCGTTTGAAGAGGGCCGAAAGTATATTTGGGCCATTTTACTTTTCTCCACCTCAAATCAGTATTTAACTTAGAGTCATCCTTAAGTCCATAACCTTTTGCTATCCAAGGGGAATTATTGTTGTATTTTATTTCTATGTTTTGGAATTTCGAGTTATCAACGCACCTAAATTGGGTCAATGTGATTTCGTCATCTTTTAATTTAACGTCTTCAACATAAAATTTAGGTTCACCGTTTATCACCATTATATTTTCAGGTTTGAAAACCAATTCTTCAAAGCGCTTTTCGTTTGGTTGGATAATACGGTTCCATCTATTCTCCCATGTACCTTTTAAAATGTTGGAAACCTCTATGCCGCCATTTAAAAGTACCTTTCTTAATTGCCCTTTCTTAGTACTGCCAAAGTGATTGAAGAGTTGATGTACTGTTAGTGGTGGTGGCATCAATCTTCTAAATACTTTTGAATCGTTTTGACTTACCAACTGTTCTAGTATAGCTTGCCTAGGTAGAGCCTTTGAATGAAAGAATAGCTTTCTTGTCAATTGTAGCTTGTCCTTAGTATCATTATCCCATTGTTTCTTACCCTCTGTGGATACGTAGGAATGATATGGAGAGATCGTATTCAGTAAGTTGTCTACTAACTCATCTATCGTCCACCCATCACTTTTATCTAACCACTTTGTGATTATCATATCGCCATATTTCACGTATTGATCACTCATTCTCTTTCTTAAACTTACTTGGAAGAGTGAGCTTATCAATTGGTCTTTTAACCCATCAGAAATTGCAATATTTTCAAAATCAACATTACTATTCTGAATTTCAGGACTTAAAATTATTCGCGTAATACTTTCCTTCAAGTTATCAGAGTATTGCTGTTTCTCCTTATCGCTTGCTGAGACCTTAGTATCTGGACTAAAAAGATAATCCCAAAGGTTCAATAAAGTATATACACTAGACTCAACTCTCACCAACTCATTTTCTATCTGACCGATTGTTTCAATAGTAAGCTCCGCATTGTTGTCAAGCAATCCTGACATAGTACTTAACGAGCTTTCGCTCGAATCATCTTTAAAAGCTTCAATAATTGCATCTGGAGATACGTCAACTTCATATAACGTAAAGTATTTTTCCCACTTACTAAAGGAGGAGAGCTCAGCTATAAAGTTAACAGCAATGTAAGAAACTAGGTTTTGTTGAATGAACTCCTTTTCAGCTATATGTAAACTCAACTTAAGGCTTTCCCATTTATTACTAGACTTAACAACAGCCTCATGCTTTTTTTGTGCCATAGCTTCTTTTGCCACCGCTTCAATATCGCTTCTATTTCTATTGAGCTCTTGGTATAACTTTGGGTCGTAGTAATTAACTAGCTCCAATACAATTAAAACCTTCCAATCATAGAGCTTCCTATCTTTTTCTAATGCTCTATCTAAAAAGACAAGGCGATTGTAAATACGTTTAACATCACGCATCGTCCTGATAATACTAAGGAAGAATGGCCTTGTTGTTATCTCCGAGAGGTCGTTTAAGTTTATTTCCGTAAAACGGTTAGATGGTTCTATAGCTTCTTTTTCTTTCTTAATAAGATTTCGTAGC
>CAYGTK010000124.1:0-12799 GCA_964352775.1 uncultured Chitinophagaceae bacterium | reverse complement strand
CGTGTTTTGAAATATTGGAAAACGAGTGAGCGTGATACTGTTCATTGACCAAGTACTTACCTCAATGGGTTTGCTAAAGGTGCTGCTCTTCCCATCGCTACTAGTAATGGTTTGGCTAATGGTGTAGCTGCCAGGCAGGGCATATTGTTTAAAGAAAGTAGCTGAATCTGTAGTAGAGAAAGTGCTATCACCAAAGTCCCATTGGTACATCACTGAACTTGGTCCACAATTATCAATTCGTATGGTATCGGTTACTTCAAAAGGGCCAACTGGTGTGTCAAAACAGGCGATAGATGTACTCTCCTTTTCGCAAGCGAATAGCAATAACACAACAGCCCCAAATAAACAACATCTCCAGTTCATAGGCCTACAACGCCGCCGCTAGTTTTTCATTGTCGAAAGTAACAGGTGGTACAGCATCCAACTTGCAAGCATGTTCATCAGCATCCGTTCCGTGAGTATTCATGTTGAAGAAGGTAGCACCCTTATTATCGTGAATACAGATCTTCAAGTCTTCTGGTATTTCGCCATCTACCATTAAGTCTTTATTATAAAATCCATCGAAAAGGATGACAGGAGTTTCTGTACCGAACGATTCGAACAACACTTTACCAAAGGCACGAGTAGTATCAGGAATAGACTTTGAACGAGAGTAGGTATTGTTATACAAATGAATGGCCGATGGGTATTTGTCGTACAAGCTATCTTCTGTTTGTCGGCCCATTTGGTCGAGGTTGAATATGGCCGTACCTACGGAGATATTGTCCGTCATTACATTATCATAGGCCTCTACATTTTGGCAAGCCATAAACAGCAAGCCTACCCCTGCAGGTATCATGCTTACTGAAATTCCCATACTACTAAAGTTAGGGTGGTTATTCTCTTTTACTATGTTATTGTAGATGCGGTAGTTCTTCCCGTTCTTCTTAGGCAGATCGGGCAGATCGAATATCAATATCCCCGCCGTGTTATTCTGTACCGTATTACCGTAACATTCAGAGTTCAAGGTGTTCTCTATTTCAATACCCGCCACGTTACGTTCTACCAAATTATTCCGCACAATGGCATTTTCTGATTGGCCTACATAAATACCAGCATCACTTGCACCACGGGCAATACAATTTTCCATTAGTATATTGCGGCAGGTTACAGGATAAACGCCATAAGCACCGTTCAAGCTATCGCCATCGCCCGTCCACTCCACACGTAGGCGGCGGAAGATAACACCATCGGCATCTTGCACTTTTATGCCATCGCCTTTACTATCTATAATTGCCACATCTTCAATAGTGAAATTATTGGCTGTTACTTTTATTCCCTCCGCGCCGCTGGTTTGTCCAGCAAAATCTAAAAGGGTTTTTTCCATTCCTGCACCTTTAATGGTCACATCGTCAATACCATCTAATGACAGGGTGTTGCTCAGCTTAAATGTTCCTTCGCCTAATTCTACAGTTCCGCCAGGCTGCACAGAAATAAGTGCAGTTTGTATCAGTTTATAGTCGTCATCGCCAGAAGGTATTAATGCGGTAGATACTGGAGTTTCTGTGGGTTGTTCACCGCCGCCGCTGCTATTACAAGAAATGAATAATAGCGAGAAAAGGAACACGGAAAGTATAGTTATCAGGTTGTTCATGGGTTGGGTTGTTTGTATATTTCCAAATATAATACGGATAGCCCGCATTTTTATGGTGGTCTAAAAAAGTAAATAACCATGAGCAAGCCCTTACACTTCAACAACTTAATGGAGTTTTATCCCTACTACCTATCCCAACATTATAACGATAAGAGTAGGGCTATGCACTTTGTAGGCACAGGCCTAGTAATGACTTTGTTTGTTACCATGTTAGTTACTGCTAAGTGGTGGCTATTGGCTGTTATACCTGTGGTGGGTTATGGCTTTGCTTGGTTCGGGCACTTTGTGTTTGACAAGAACCGACCAGCTGCCTTTAAGAATCCCTTATGGAGCTTGGCTTGTGACTTTATCATGTTCTACCACATCATCACAGGGCAGATAGGTGGTAAATTGAAAGAGGCTGCTAGCCTATATCCCGAGCATATTTAGATGGTGGAATCCTTCCAGTTACCAGTACGCAAGTACAAGTAACTTCCAGTTGCTAGAGCCGCCCAATAAAATATCTCTACCGTCCAGAATACGGGTAGACTTACATCTGCTTCGAATAACAAATGGATAACTCCTAAGTAGAGTAAGATGACCACTATCTCAATAATGAGGGTTATGGTGGTATTTCCAGTACTTACAATTCCATAATACATCACCACAGATGCAGAGTAGACCAATAGGGCTACTAGCGTGACATACAATACAGGAATTCCCATTTCTATCAAAGCTGGGTCATCGGTAAATATCATTAAGATAGGTACAGGGAATAAGGCCATAATTGCCGCTACGGCAGCGTTCATAGCTAAACTTAGCACTACGATGCGCTTTAGAGCTAATGGCACGTGCGATGCCTTTCCTTGCCCCATTAAGCTGCTGATAACAGTATTAGCCGTACTACTGAACGCCCAGCCGATGATACCTGCGAACATGTATATCTGCTTTACTACGTTAGAGGCTGCTAGTTCTTTCGTACCTATCTTTTCTAAGTAAGTAAAGAAGATGAACCAAGCTAATAAGCCAATAAGCGTTTGTAACACAATAGGTAGGGCCAACTTAGTGATGGAACCAATAACAGCCCAGTTGGGTAAGCGAGGTTGTAGCATGTTGTACTTTTCGCGCCAGCCACTAAAAAACAAGTGACATAAAAATAAAACCGCAACGAATACCTCTGCTAAGTTAGAAGCCAATGCAGCACCTTCAATACCCATTTCGGGAAAACCCCAATGACCGAATATCAATAACCAGTTGAGGAAAATATTCGCGGCAGTCATGATCGAGATGCCCAGCAGAAGTATCATGGAGCGATTGATGGCCATGTAAAAAGCCAAGAATACCGAACCTGTAAAGCTGAACAACAAACCCCAGGCCCGTATATCGATATATAGCACGCTGGCATCAATAATAGCCTGCTCTTTTAGTAGCATTTGTAAGGATGGTTCTGCACCTAAATACACTACTCCCATCAAGAAGATGCCCAAGGCCAGCAATACATACAGCGAGTTATCAAAAATGCTACCTGCACCCTTTAGTTCCCCCTCGCCAATGCGGCGGGCTACCAATATCTGCGTACCCTTGGTGTAGCTGAAGCCGATCATGAAAAGCAATAGATAGTAGATACTTATGATACCTATGGCCCCCAATTCTATCTCACCCACGCGGCCCATAAATGCCGTATCTGTCACGGCAATAGAGGTTTGTATCGCGCTTCCTATCAAGATGGGATAGGCCAGTTTCCATATAGACTTATAGTTCGCTTGCAAGCGGCTTCTTTATCTGTAGTGCATTAGTTACTAATGCATTGCAAGATTACAAAAACTGTGCTAAAGGTTTGTTCATATATAGCGGTACTTCTGCACCATCAAATGTTGACGGATAACTATTTGTGAATAGCCGTTACCTCATGGTGTTCTCTATTAAAACCAACACCATGCACGTCCACATCCCCAAACCCTGCCACGAGAACTGGAATGCCATGCCCCCTAACGACCAGGGGCGGCATTGTATGGCTTGTGCTAAAACGGTGGTAGATTTTACGGAGAAGACAAAGGAAGAAATAGTCGATCATCTGCAAAAGGCAGATGAGCAGGTGTGTGGTAGGATGCGAAAGAGCCAGTTGGTATCACCAACAGATGCAAAACCTAAACCACAGCAAAAGGGCAACTGGACATGGTGGATTGCAAAAGCCGCAGCTTTTGGTGTATTGTCAATGATCAATTCTACAGATCTGAATGCAGAAGTCACTATGGTTGATGCCAACTTATGTAATGTAACTCTTGTGACTACAGGAGTTATTAATGGTATGGTTTCAGGCGATGTTACTTCTAACGATGAAGGGCAAAGTATTTGGTTTACTGGAACCGTATTAGATATAGAAACTGGCCTGCCCATTCCATTTGCAAATGTTGTAGTGGAGGGGTCAAGTGCCATTAGCTCCACCGATCTGCATGGATACTATGTTATTAGCTTGGAAGAGAAATTGATATTGCGAGGCAGCGTTCTAGTAGAAGTCTCCAGTATTGCATATCGGTCGCAAAAGAGGAGAGTGTCAATTGATGCAAGTACGCATACCTACGAACTGCCCGAAATTCTGCTCGAACATAAAGGCACAAGGCCAACCGTAATTGTAAAAAACGGCGATGGTGGAAATAGATATAGCAACGATGTAGTTATAAGAAGAGATACATTAAACAAGATCTGGAAAAGATGAAAGCCATACACATACCCAAACCCTGCCACGAGAACTGGAATGCGATGACCCCAAATGAGCTGGGGCGGCATTGTTCGGTTTGTTCAACTACTGTAGTAGACTTTACGCAGAAGACGGATGAGGAGATAATAGACTTTCTGCAAAGCACAAAACAAAAAGTATGTGGGCGGATAAAACACAAACAAAAGGTAATAGCGCAAAGGCAGGGTACTAAATGGTGGTGGAAGGCCAAAATAGCTGCGGCGGGAATTGCTGTTATAATGAGTTTTGGTGAGATGTATGGTCAAAATACGGAGACTATCTACCCACATCTAGGAATTGGGCAGGTGCTGGATAATAAGAGGAAAGCGGTAGTGGAATTATCTGGTGCGATCACGGATAAAGAAACGGGAGAGGTATTGCCATTTGTTAGCGTATATATTCCAGAGTTAGAAATAGGAGCGATTACAGATTTTGATGGCAAATTCACAATTGTACTTCCTGAGATGCCAGATAGTGGAATAACTCTTATCGCCTCTTCAATAGAATATAAAGCTGATACATTGCACATACCAGCTAGTGCAGCTGAACAAGACTTAGGTGATATACAAATACAATTACAATTAGAACTATCAAGTGCAGTTATACAAGTCGTAGTTGTCAAAGTAGGTAAACTAGTTAAGCCAATGGAGACACTGATGGGCACACCTACAGTTATAACGACTATTAAATCACCATCGAAAGAATCAGTTTTTAGAATGATGGATCATTTATTTGTACGATAATGAAAGCAATACACATACCTGAACCCTGCCACGAGAACTGGAACACGATGACCCCTAACGACCAGGGACGGCATTGCATGGCTTGTGCAAAAACGGTGGTAGATTTTACGGAGAAGACAAAGGAAGAAATAGTCGATCATCTGCAAAATGCTGATGAGCAGGTGTGTGGTAGGATGCAGAAAAGCCAGATGAAAATTCCTGAAAGGCAAGAACCAACTCGGAGTATTAAAACTAGATGGACGTGGGTGCGAGCGAAAGTTGCGGCTCTTGGCATCTTTGCTATGACTAGTGTTAACCAGCTAAAGGCACAAACACCTGTTATCCATCCTCACCTAGGAGTAGAGGAGCCTGAATATGTGTTGATGGGTGATACTGTCATTGCCCCTATAGTAGAGACTTTTACAATTACAGGTACAGTAGAAGATAAGGAAACAGGAGAGTTAATACCTTTTGCTAACGTATGGGTGGAAGGAACTGAAGTAGGCACAACAACAGACTTTGATGGTAACTATACTCTGGAAGTAGATAGGGAGCTGATAAAAGTGGGTGCCATTTCACTAATGGCCCAACATCTAGCGTATAAAAATGTGCTTGTAGAAGTGCTAGTAACAGATCAAGATGTTGTTTGCCAGAATTTTGAATTAGACAATGATGCTCTTATAATGGGGATGATGGTAGGTTATGTTGTAACCCCTGAGCAGGAGGCCGTTGAAAGAGATAACCATTCTACCAGCACCCAAACCACATTTACGGGTAGAATGCTGGATATGCTCCTACGTCGCTAGTTAGCCCTTATCCCACTATATTTACCAAATGGATCCGCAGGCTATCAATCGTTTTAATGTTCGCGTATATGGTCTTTTGATAGAAAAAGGCCAGTTACTATTGTGCGATGAAATAGCCAAGGGTAAATACCTTACCAAATTTCCCGGTGGTGGATTGGAGTATGGCGAGGGCTTGCACGAATGCCTCGTGCGCGAGTTTCTAGAAGAAGCCCGTATACAAGTGGAGGTAATGGAACACTTTTATACCACCGATCATTTCGTGCAGTCGGCTTTTGAAGCTACCGATCAGTTGATAAGCATATACTACACCGTCCGCCGATTACCTAATCAGGTACTGCGAACTATTGAGAAGCCTTTCGCCTTCGATCATCAACCTGGCGAAGAGCCACTTGCCATGCGCTGGGCCCCTATTAGCGAAGAAACTCTAGCAGAGCTCACATTACCTCTTGATAAGATCGCTATGAAGAAGCTATTGATCTTCGAATAGACGTTTCGTCACCTTTTAGTAAAGTTTTTTCCTCCTTAAATCAGGCTTAATAGGTTTTTCTACCTTTAGTCCAATACCACAAACACCAACTCATGAAGCGTATACTCCCCATTTTTCTACTTCTGCTTACGGGATTTGGACTCTACAACTGTAATATCTGTAATTGCCAACCTACAAGGGGGAGTTTCTTTCGCTTTACTGCTATAGATGCTTTTAACTACAGAGAGGTTTTAGATTCTTCTCCTGTTGCTGTTCCAGAGGGTGAAGTAGTTTCTTATCAAGAGTATGTGTTGGGTATGAACGGTATTATTGATTACTACGGTAACATTAAAAGTAGAGAAGAACCTAGCTGGCAGTTTCCAAGCTTAATTTCTTCGGCTTATGCTTGTAGCTGTGATTTTGATGGCTCTCAAGGTATGAAAGAGCGTATCAATTCGCTCACCTTTATAGCTCGCAGCAACTACAACACACAATACAATATTGGCGATACCCTTAACGCAATTGTGACTTCATACAACGGTGTGGATGGGCTTAATGTAGACGATTGGCTAAGTCAGTTCAGCGGTCCATTATACGATTATCAATATTTCTTCCAACTAAGCGAAGCACCTACTGATAGCGCAGCAGCGCAACAGTTCGAGATAATATTGGCCTTAAATAATGGCGAAGTATTCCGATCTACTACAGACGCGGTTTTGTTGTTCTAAAAAAGCCTAACTGCTAGGTAACCTTATTGAGTGATAGCCGTATAAACGGGCAGAGATCACACACACTAATGCTTAGCGCCGAACATACTACTATAATTAGCTATCAATTCATCTTTGAAGATGAAAGCTCAAAACACTTTGAAGTTGTTTTGAACAAGCGCACGATGGACTTGGTGCAAGAGCCCAAGATCGCCTATCCTGATTGGACGAAGCTTGAACATCATCAGTGTGCCAATTGCCCCTTAAATAAAGAAGAAACACCTTATTGCCCTGTGGCAGTAAGCCTTATAGATATGATGCATGCCTTTAAAGATTCTGTATCGTACGAGCCTGTTAAGGTCATCATTGGTACCGATTCAAGAGAATATCATGCGCAAACAGTACTGCAGCGTGGCCTAAGTTCATTACTGGGCCTATACATGGTTACTAGCGGCTGCCCCATTATGGAGCGCCTAAAGCCTATGGCCAGTATGCACCTACCTTTTGCCAGTATGGATGAAACAGCTTATCGCGTTATCACTATGTATTTATTTGCGCAGTATTTCCGCAGCAAACATGGTTATGAGGCCGATTGGGAAATGAAAGATCTACCGAAAGCCTACGACGATATTCGCATTCTAAATCAATCTTTCGCTAAGCGTTTAAGAAGTGATAGTAGTAAAGATGCTGGAGTAAATGCCGTGGTAATATTGAACAACTTTGCCGATTACGTACCATTTACAGTAGATGATGATTCATTGGGCGAAATGGAGCTTTTATTTGAAGCTTACTTTAAAAGTGGACCGCTAAAGCGTTCAGCTTAGGCATACTAGCTTAATTCCTACTCTTATTTTCTACTTTAGGGTTATGCAACAGCTCTTTAGCACTTCCGTTGAAATTGACGCAACTGCCGATAGGGTAGAAGCGGCTTTCCCTTCTTTGGAAGCACTGCATGAATACATTGCGCACATCAATAAATTAGAGTTTTTAAAGCAAGAAGATACTTGGCTTTACTATACAGAACATACCAAGTCCATTTTTGGACAGCAGCAACAATTACCACTTCGAACTAAAAAGGACCATCAGGGCTATTTATGGTATACCGAGGTAGAGCACTACATATTTAAGCATACAGTAGGTTTTAAGATTGCGGCCACCGAACAGCAAGGGTATACAAACATAGCGTTGACATTTTATACACGTCGTAAAAGCCTATTTGCGGGTATGTTGTTTCGTTTCTTCTTCACTTTATTTGGGGCTCGCTACACAAGGGCATTACATCAAGCTAAGCAGGTAATAGAAGAAAGGAAATGAGATGTTGAAAAAAGACAATGCTTTATAGGCTTAGCTTCATTACTTTGTGATGATGAAATGGTGGGTAATACTTATTGCGCTCTTTTTTTGTTTCCAGGTAAATGCTCAGTACGATGATGAAACCATTAGTGCTCCACCTAAAAAGTATCCTTACTACGATCTACCGAAGCCGCAGCGTAATGTATTCGGCCGTATCAACTTCTTGGGCTTTGGTGCGGGTGTAGATGCTGCATTTGGTAAACGAAAAATGGGTGCCATTTACTTTGAAGCAGGTGGTTCGTTCGCCTTTCGTATTACCCAGATAACAAGTGGCTCAGGGAATACTACTACCGATCTAGATATTGTGTGGTTCCCCTACATTAAGCTACGACCAAAATACCTTTACAATTTGCACAAGCGTAAAAGCATGGGTAAGAATGCTGAAAGGCTATCTTCAGACTATGTCGGTTTACATTTTATAGGGCAAATACCAGTTGTTTCTGGTATAGGAGGCGTCAGGCTTGGTCCTGTCTGGGGACTACAGCGGGCATTGGGTCGCGAGCGGAGGGGCTTTGTTGACTTTGCCCTAGGTGTTGGCGTGCGTTATGAAGATACCGGGGAGATTTTCCCGCATCTAATAATCGACCTAGGCTTGGGAATATTGTTTTAGCCTTTAGCCCTCACTTCTTCTAGCTGCTTGTTGATAGCTTCAGCCTCTTCTATCAAAACGGCATACTTCTTCAAGTCTCCACTTCGCTGGATTTTCATGGCCTCTTCCATTTTGGCTGCGTATTGCTTCTCTAACTTCTTTGTCGGGTTCGAGCCGAATAGTTTTCCGAACATTTCTATTGTTTTTAAGGGGAACAGCAATTATGGCTAAGAGTTCATGAAACAGCAGATAGCTTATTTCGTAAAATAGTTTCAGAAAGTATTGAAAGTTTAATTTTTCTATCGTAGTATTGTACTATGCAATTACAAGAAGCACAAGAACGATTCGTACAAAGCTGGGGCACCCTTGGTAGTAGTTGGGGTATCAATCGCACTATGGCGCAGATACATGCCTTGCTGTTAATTACCGCAGAACCCATTAGCACCGATGATATAATGGAACGACTGAACATCAGTAGGGGTAATGCCAATATGAACCTACGGGCGCTTATTGATTGGGCGCTGATACACAAAGTACACAAGCCAGGTGAGCGTATGGAGTACTTTGGAGCCGAGAAAGATATGTGGCATGTGGCCATGCGTATAATGCGCGAACGCCGTAAGCGAGAGTTAGAGCCAATTATGGATACGCTAATGCAACTAAAAAGGGTAGAGGGGAATGATAGCGCCGACAAGAAGGAATTTGAACGTGTAATACAAGATATAGATGACCTAGCAGATAGGGCTGACACCGTAATGCGCAAAATGGAACGCGCTGATCAGAATTGGTTTTTGACCAAGGTGCTTAAGTTATTCAGCAACTAAAAAATTTAACTCAAACTTTCAAAAAATACTGAAAGATGAAAAAGAAAATATTTTCTAAGGACTTATACCACTTTCAAATAGTGGCCTACGTAGGGCTAATAGAATCATCTGCTTTCTTTATGGGTACGGTATTTATATTGTGGCCACTTACTTGCCTTCAACTACTGCTTTCGCTATGGTTCTTCCTTAACGGGGATAAATTAAGTCAAAAAGCAGATCGTGCAGTGTTAGCATTTTGGATGATAAGCATACCTGGAATTATTGCTATTCTATTTCTCTTAATTGGTATAGAAGTCAGTGACTATAATTTTCTAGTGGGTATAATTTCAGGTATAGCTGCTCCCATTCCATTCTTGATCGCTTATAGGGATGTTCTTAATCAAACAGGCGGTAAATTTTTGGGCCATGTTGGTTTTTAGTGCTTTACACGCTGAAGTTAGTCACCCTTTGCTTCAAACGTTTCAGGGTAAATATCTACCGTTGGATAAAGCCCTGCTATCCATCGGGATGTATGATAACGTGCAAGTGGATGAACAGTATAGAGTGCAGCTTTATGGGGCTGGCTTATTGCTTCCCAAACCCGGATCTATGATACCATTTACTAAAACCAAAAGCAGAGATGTGAACGGAGAGTGGCAAGTTAAGCGGAAGCTCTTCTGTCCAGAAGGTATTATTCGTCAGCATAGCAGTATTAGCGTAGCACCTATGCCGAAAGATATATTTGAAGAAGGTAGAAGCCACCTATCTCCAGAAGAAGGCTTCAGCTGGTTATCCGTAGATGAAATGGGCGACCTTCATTACCTATCGGGAATAGATATGTACTTCTCTAGGCAAGTGCCAAAAGAATTTATGGGCACTACGGTGAGTACTACCATCTACTTTGATGAATGTGAAAAGATGTTAAGGTTCAGGCACTTAGCGCAACATCCCGTGCATGGTGCGTTATTTAGCTGCACGGGTTATTTCGAACTACAAACCATAGACCTTAGCACCATTCGTGAACCAAACGAAAAAGAACATGTTACATAGAAAAAGCATCACTATGGCTTTATTACGCATTATAGGCATGACAGTAATAGCTATACCAGTAGCAATAGTCCTACCTTTTTTGAAAAAGGATGGTGATAAGAATGCCCCTGACGTTCCACCAGGTGGCATCTGTCATTAAATTGCCCAAGTAGATATAGAACTTTGAAGTTCAGAATACTTGTAACAAGGGGATTAAGCATCTTTTTTCTTCTTTTTTATTGTATAGTTAGTATAGGTGGTGATTTAATACCTGGATACCGCATAGGGGCACATTATATCGATTTCACGATAAGTGGACACGGTGACATCTTCTTTGCTGTAAATTTCTTTTCATTTCCCTTTTTTATACTAGTAATTTCTATTGCTAATTTTGGATTTCCACGCTCAATGATCTCCAAAGTAATTATCGTAACAAGTATGGTTTTGTACTTTATAATATATCCAATTTTGCCTTTCATGTATATGATGTGCGGATGGACGAATGGAATAGAAGTCTATGTGCACAGGAATCAGGATAGAGTTATCGTTGAACGTGAAATTGATTGTGGGGCGACTACATATGGTGGTGGACCTTATTATTTTCACGAGAAAGTAGCCACAATTGCTTGGTGGGATATTTTCAAAGAATACGAGGAAGATGAGATTGATAAGAACATATGGCAAAAGATAGGAGAGTAGGTTAGCATTTCTTCAATATCCACTCTGCTGAATGATGTTTATCTTTAGGGTAACATATTTAGCATTTTATGAGCATTGGCAATCGCGCGATAGTTGTATACCTAACCGTACTGGTAGCAGCGGTATTAACCTTTTTCTTTTTTAACAATAGAACTACTACTGTGGAGACTTCGGTATCTCCAACTAGCCCATTCGGTATCGGTACCCCCGATGACCCGGAAGCGAGATTCACTTGGGAGCTTAAACGCAGGGTAGATCCAGCTACTGGGCAATTGCCAGATGGTATTCACCAAAAGGAATTGACCTTTGCAGGAAGCTTACCAGCTAAGAATGGCCGAAGCAACAGCGTATGGAATCAACGTGGCCCTTACAATGTTGGCGGCCGAACCCGTGCGCTAGCATTTGATGTGCGCGATGAGAACATTATAGTTACTGGTGGTGTAACAGGCGGAATGTGGCGAAGTGCCGATGGTGGACAGTCGTTCACCAAAACTACTAGGCCCGACCAATTGCATAGCCTTACCAGCCTTGCACAAGATACACGACCAGGTAAAGAAGATACCTGGTATGCAGGAACAGGCGAGTACTACGCTGTAGTTAGCTCAGCATCATTTAGCAGTAGAGCTAGTGGTAATGGACTGTTCAAGTCTACAGACAATGGGCTTACTTGGACAGAACTGGCAAGCACCCAGTCAAACACGCCTACTACTTTATATGCCAATAGGGAGTTCGATTTCGTTTGGCGATTGGCTACTGACCCAACTAGCACTACTGATGATATTTACGCTGCTGTTATAAACGGTATCTGGCGATCAACTGACGGTGGAGCTACTTGGGAAGTCGCTCTAGGTCTTGATACGGCTGATGTTGCCTTATCGCAGTATACTGACTTGGTAGTAAGCCCCACGGGAGTGTTCTATGCCACAGTTAGTGCTGGTGGCTCCGCTGCTGGTATTTGGCGGAGTACCAATGGTACAGATTGGACGGATATTACACCTACTACAGGGCTGCCTGCTAATTTCCGAAGAGCAGTACCTGCAATGGCACCAAGCGATGAGAACCAATTGTATTTCATCATCAACACACCCAATAATGGTGTTCACGACCATCAATTGTGGAAGTACACCTACGTAAGTGGAGACGGTACAGGTGCAGGCGGCCAATGGGATAACCGTTCGGCTAACATGCCGACCTTCCCTTGTGAGGTATTCTATGATTTTGAATTCGGTAACTACAATTCACAATCTACTTACGACCAGATAATTGCTGTTAAGCC
>CAYGTK010000123.1:0-12802 GCA_964352775.1 uncultured Chitinophagaceae bacterium | reverse complement strand
CGTTGGGCACTGGTGCCGTGGGTGAAAGCATCGGGTACTACGTAGCCTTGCGAACGTTTTTGCAACCTGTCATCACCAATGGCGTGGGCAGCGTTCAGGGCTTCCTCTAGGTCGCCTTTTTCCAGCATACGGTTCATTTCTTCTGAATGGCGGGCCCATAGACCTGCATAGAAATCTGCTTGTAGCTCTAGCTTTACAGAAAGCTTATTGTATTCCGTTTTGCTTATCTGGTTGCGTTGTGATTGTACTTGGCGGCTTGTACCCAATAGATTTTGAACATGGTGGCCTACCTCATGCGCTACTACATAGGCCATGGCGAAATCACCTGGCGCCCCAAACTTATTCTTCAAGTCTTTATAAAAACTCAAATCGATATACAGTTTGTTATCACCTGGGCAGTAGAACGGTCCCGTTGCTGAACTTGCAGCCCCACAGGCGGAACGCACCTGACCTGAAAACAGAACCAATATCGGCTCTTGGTATGTTCTGCCCAGTTGCTCACGGAATACCTTGTTCCAAACATCCTCTGTATACTTCAGCGTAACAGAAACGAATTCAGCCAGTTCTTCCTCTTCAGCAGTAGGTTGATAATTGCTCTGCTGGTTGGTGGTTTGGCTACTGTTGCCCACCGCTTGTAATACATCCTGTGGGTTGCCACCCATCAACACATAAATAAGCCCTACAATGATAACCACTATACTTATACCACCAGCCTTTTTAGCTCCAGCACCACCTCGGCGATCATCTACATTGCTACTTTTCTGCCTTCCTCTAAATTTCATATTATTCTTTAGCTCTTGCCTTATTGTTTCATTACCCTCAGAGTTTGAACCGAAGTTCCGTCACTTACACGCAAAAAGTATTGCCCTGTGGCTAGGTCACCAGTCTCTACACGTATCGTTTCTGTTCCAGCCTGAATAGTAGTGGTTTGGGTATACTTCACCTGACCAAGTAAGTTCATTAACTCAAGGGTTACTTCTCCTTTAGCTCCGTCAGAAGTAATGGCTATTTGCAAGGTATTATCAAATGGATTTGGCATAGCTAGTAATTCAATGCTACTCTCCTGTTCCTCGTTAATAGAAACCACTCTGAAACCATTACCATACCAAACTGGCCAAATGGCAAACTCGGTAAACAAGGCTGCTTGTCCACTTGGGGTTATCTTATCTGACCCAATAGGTATTACCCCAATAGAAGGGTCGCCATTAGTATTTGCGGCAGAGAAGCCTATAATACCATCGTTAAGCGAGTAGCTTGGTGTACCCACTCTATCTTGTTGGAAAACCGTAGCTACATCGCCCGTCTCAATATTAGCAGCCACTACAAAGAACTCTTGTGAACCTGAACTCTCATCTAGCAAGTCAAATGAAAGCACATTGGGTGAAGTTTTAGAGATGCTTGGGTTACCAATACTCACATTGGCAGGAAGCCCCGTGAATATCTTCTGTATCTGTCCATCACCAAAGTTGTTAGTACTGTTGTCCCATACACGGATAACACCCACATCCCAATAGGAAGGAGAGTTAGGTATTTCATTAAAGGCATCGTATATCACATATTCGCCCGAGTAATCCCATTCCAAAGCTTCAGCAAAGCGAACACCACCTAAGTTTACACCACCCTGCGCCGTGGTAGGGTTGTATAGTCGAAACTTAGCCCATTGTTGAGATGGGAAATCATACACATAAATAGCAGTATCTAAATTGGTACTTATTGCAGCCAGCTTACTACCATCTTTTGATACACTTACTGTAGACCAGAAATTATCAGTAGTCAATTGCGATTCATTCGGTGCATTTGGGTCTAGCGAGACGGCAAATATGTTGTTCCCCGTACTTACGAAAGCCGCTGCACTACCATCATCTACCACCGATGGACGGAAGTTAACAGAAGTAGTGGATACAGGCGTAAAGTTAGATGCATCAGAATTAGCGATGTACAGTGTATTAGGGTCGTTCTGGTTCACATCTGTTATTAGCACGAATTCCTGCCCTGGGTTGGTAGGCAAAGTCGGGTTGGTATTAGTACCTGGGCCGCTACCGATACCTACGGTGGTAAAGGCCGACTGTGCAGCAGCCAATTCAGGCGAGTTAGCTCCATGAAGATCTGTACAGGCTTGCTCTATCGCTATTCTGCAATCAATGAATTTGGATGATTTAGTTAGGTACTGCGATAAGGCACGGTACCACACCTGCTCACCTATTTCTTTAGTAGTAGCTGTGCAGAACAGGTAGTAAGCGCGGTTAGTGATACCACTATTGATGTGTACCCCACCATTATCTTGTGTACCTGTAAATTGCTCGCTAGTATTATCTGGTTGCCACCCAGGGTCGCCCAGTTGATTACCGCCATTGTGTGGGTCTTCCATATCACGTAAAGCTCCAGACGGGAAAGATGCTGGGCGCACCACATCTTCTCCCAACAACCAATCTGCTCTATCTACCATCGCACCAAATACATCAGCGAACGATTCGTTCAGTGCACCAGGTTCATCCATATAAACTAAGTCGGCTGTGTTCTGTATAACACCGTGGCTCATTTCGTGTCCACCCACATCTAAACTAGCTGCTAGTGGGAAAAAGTTGGTGCTGCCATTTCCGTAGAACATGAATTGACCGTTCCAAAATGCATTATCTAATCCACCACCGTTGTCATCGGCCACATTGATAAATGATACCACATCGCCCCCTTGTCCGTTAATAGAGTTGCGATTGTGTACCGTTCTGAAATACTCATAAGCTATATTAGAATTGTAATGCGCTGATACAGCGGTAGGGTTGTTCCAATTATTATTTGGTGAGGTAATGTCTGCCGCAGTGGGGTTGTTCAGATTTGTGTTCTGAAGGTCAAGCGTTACTATAGTACCCTGGCCAGCGGCTGGAAAAGTAGCATTATTCCCCATGAACATTGGGCGAGAAGCATCTACCATATGGAAAGTGCCTGCATTGTCTTCGAAAGTATTAATGGTTCTACTCACACCATTTAAGTCAGTAGCATTCGCGGTAAATGGACCTATGGAACAAGTATGATCGTAAGCTAATAATACCTCACCTGTATGCGCATCAATAAAATATTCCCAATGTTTGATGAAGGTATTATGAACCGTTACATGCCAAGCTAAATGGAATTGCCCAAACTGCTCACGGGATGGAAACACCACCAACTCTGCTTCAGGGCCATCATAGTCCAGCATTTCCTTTTGCCATTCATTCAGTTCTACTAAAACGTCTCTTGTAGCCACATCTGTTAAGGATAGATCTTTTGCCTGTTGTTCCGCATAGCTTGGGTTGATAGTAGCAATAGCTGGTTCGGGTTGAGAGCGCCCCAATATTACTGCGCTTCCATCTTCATAAAAATGGATGCCGAGTTCAGCCCCAAATACCTCTATGCCTTTATATGTTTGGTACAGCTTAACGTGTCCAATACCCAAGTCATCAATATTCAAGGTTTTAATTGCGAACATATCCGCAGCATTGGTCAAACCATATTGGTGACCGATGCTGGCAAGTATCTTCTTTACATTATCGGTTATACTAGCCTCAGTGATCTCTGAAGCAGAAAAACTTCCTTTTGCGAATACAGCTTTCAAGGGCATACCCGTAACCGCATCTCTAGTAATGCTTACTTCATAAGGCTTTTCCTTATTGGTCTTCCAGTTTCTTGGAAACACAATAGGGTCTACCATCATGCTTTGTTTAGTTCTTACAATAGCTGTTTGGCTAGCATCAATATATTGTGCGGGCTCACGCATTTCGCGCTGCTCTTCAGGAGCTTGGCGCTCATTGGGAAAGGCCATATGTTCTGCCTGCGCATGTACATTCTGCACACCAAAAATGACAATAAGGCTAATGGTAAAGTATTGGATGAAGGCTTTCATATCATTTATTTTTTCTCCGTTAAGGCGCTTAGTTGTTGGTATAGTTCCACTAATCCTGCTGGGGCTTCTTGTTTATTGGCCCACTGGGTTTTAGTTGTTTCCCCTTTCAGAGTATAGTTGATGAAGTAGTTGAAGTTACCAGGCTTGTTATGATCCATGCCCGCAAGGTTTATCTTCTTCGCTTTCGTAAATATGGATTTTACATCTGCCTTCGAAAGTTGAGCTATCTCTTTAGTAGCTCCCTGTGCATCGGCCTTAAATAGCTGACCGTTCTGCAACAGATGATAAGTATTATATAGCCCAGTAATACCACCACCACTACCGAATTCAAATCGAGGGCCTTCAAATTCCGAAGGCTGACTGACCATAGTAGTTTTACAGCCACTTGAGAAGAGGAATGCGACTATGGCACATAGGAACAGCAGGAAACGTATCATGCGGTTGGTTTTGGTTAGTACTAAGCTAACTTTTTCCCGATGGATCTGCAAAGTGGGTTGTTAGTGGTATCACTTTACCATTATTCAAATGTTACTTACATCTGTTAACTTGTAGGCATGAAGTATCTATTCCTAATTCTTTTTGCCTTTACCTGCTCCATCGTTGATGGTCAGACTGATGCAAATGATGGGTATAGTGATAAGTACATCAAAATGAGCTATTATCCTCATGGCACACTAAAAAGCAGAGTGGAATGTGACTTGGGCTTAGGGGCAGCAGACACCATCACTTTCTATAACCCCGTAACATTTGAGGCAATTACAGAGTACAGTAATGATAGTTATGTATTCCGTATGAATGGAATCGCCTTATATTACCATTCTAATGGACAATTAAGCGATTCTGGTTACTATGAAGTAGGAAAACGCGGGGCATGGAAAAGCTATCATCAGAATGGAAAAATCAAGTCCATCAGAGAATATGACTACAGTTTAAAGTCTTTTGAAGATTTTGATACAAATGGGACTCTTATCTCTAGTGGTAAATACAAGTACAAATTAAAAATGGGTGAATGGAACAACTACCACTCTAACGGTAAGCCCCATATACTGGGAACGTATTCGGCGAAACCTATAAAAAGTGATACAATGTTGTTTTTCGACCTTGTTACCCTTGAACAAGTAACCGAAATAGTTGTGCCTGAACCCACACAAACATCCAAGCATGGCCTATGGCAATACTTTACACCCGATGGCAAACTAGAGAAGGAAGTGACCTATGAATATGGTGAGTTAATAAAGGAAAAACTATTCAACAACCAATAACTCCACCCCTACCGAATTACCCACTACCACCTTTACAGCGTAACAACCTGAAGAAAGCTCAGCGGTATTCAACTCCATTCTACCTGAAGTGATTTCAGCATTTAGCACTTCGCTGCCTTGTATATTGTATACCAGTACTTTACCACCATCAATACCTTGCGGAAGCTCGACAAAAAGCTTGCTGGATGCTGGATTAGGATATAGACTAAAAGCAAGTTGCTCATCCTTTTCGATAATGGATGTAGTATCCTGAGGCCAAAGGTTGGGGTTAACGGCATAGTTCAGGTTATAGAGTAGCATAAAGTCTAAACCATTCCATACGCGGTTCACATTTATATCGCGGCCTTCATACTGCTCTTCTATGGTTCTCAAGAATCGATTGATGGCAGAGTAGCCATGCGTGTTCACATTTGGCCAAGTACATATGGGGAAACTAACAGGCGCGGCTTTTATCAAACTATCTACCCAAAAATCCATTTCGGGTTTAAGCGTAGCAAAGTTGGGCGAACCAGTAGCATCGTGCAATAGCGAATGGAGCAAAGGCCAAATGTGCCAGCGATCTTCTTCCGCTAAGTCCATAAGTACAGTGTAGGTACTATCTCCAAAAGCATTACCCACTGCGCTAAGCACGCTAGTCATATGTTTATTATCAATATTACCAAAGCCTGGGTTATTAGGGTCTTGCAAGGTTGGCCATATAAAAGCAGCTAGGGCATTTATGTCGCTATCAAAATCAGCAGTTCCATCAGTAAAGAATTTATACATTTCATTCAATCCAACGGATAGGTTAGTTACATCGCCTCCTCGCAACACCATCTTGGGGGCACCATTATCAAAACATACTGGGTTTAATATCATCCAGTTGTCTCGGTGCATCCACTCTATTATCAATTTTGCTTGAGCAATAGCTTCTTGCCGTATTGGTAATCCATCATACTCAAGGTTATCGGGAATTACTTTGGCTATTACGGCTAAGCCCATAAGTAAATGATACGCTTGATCTTGGCTCATTTCTTTTAAGAAAATATCGCTACTGTTATAAGCTCCCCTAACTAATGAAATACCTGGATAAAAGGGTTCAAAACCAGCTGGCACATCATCCCTAATGAAAAATCCATTGCGTATGGCTACATCACTAGTGCAAACTGTTGTTGGCCAGTAATAATCCGTCTCTCCAGTTTCATCTAAACGGATGGTAGACCTTAATGCTAAACCTAGTTCTTCTTTGGTGTTATCCAAAGCATTAGGTATTCCATTATCATAATCGGGATAGTTATTGGTTAGCAAGTGATACTCCAATGCTAGTGTAGCCATGTACCAACCATGCCAAACAGGAGTTTCGGCGTAGCCTAACTCATTAGTTGCAGTATCTCGATATAGTGCTGGCAGGCTTTTACCTTCCTCCTCTCCTACTACCATAAAATCAGTAGTTAGTCTGTCACGATAACTCCAATACTTATCTAGGTTATCCTGAAAGCTCTGAGCAAAGGAAGAAAAACAGAAGGTAAAAGCAAACAGTAGAAAAAGAAATAGTACACGCATGGGTTTAGGTCTTAATAGCTCAAATATCTTCAATTTTTTCCTAATACAGTTTTACTCTTTTACACCTGCCCATTTGAACAAGCATGGGCTAAAAACTGTAAATTTAGCCTACTATGAAGGCAGAACTATTCGGCATCGAGAACTTAGAAATGTATTTAGTGCTAGGTATTTTAGTAGTATTTGGCACTATCGAAGTAATAGCTGGGCATCTATCAAAACAGCAACGCTCTTGGGGCGATTGGATCCAGGAAGCGGGTGGAGCATTGGTGCTTACCACCATTATTAAGCCCGCAATTGTTTTTACCGTTTACTTTGTTTTTAGCAAGTACTTTTCTTCCGCTAGTACTTTGCTAACTGGCTTAACACTTTGGTTGGCTCTTCCAACATACTTATTGATAGACGATGTAATGCAGTACTGGTATCATCGTTCAGCTCATGAGTATCCCTTCCTATGGAAGTTACATCGCACGCATCATCAGGCTGAGCAAATGGGATTCTTTGTTTCTTACCGCAATGCTGCGCTTTACTATTTCATGATGCCGAACATTTGGTGGATGTCACTCTTTACGGCACTTGGTGGAGGCCTGGCAGTAGCTATCGGTTTGGTACTAAAGCATATGGTGATAATAAGCGCACATAGCACCGTGAAATGGGATAAACCCTTATATGAGTTCCCTGTTTTTAGGAATATCATGGGTATTGTAGAACGCATTATCGTTACCCCTGCTTTTCATCATGCGCATCATGGCAAGTCAAAAATTGATGGTGTAAGCGACCCCAATGGTAATTTTGGCAACATGTTCTCCATCTGGGATCAGCTATTTGGAAGCGCCTTGTATACCCGCCAATTCCCAACGGATTATGGCTTGCAGAACGACCCAAAAGAACCTTGGACAGCTGCCTACCTTTACCCACTTGTGAAAGCAAAAGATGCGAACAGCGAATTAGCTAAAGGTTATGAAAAGCTAAATACAACTACCCTGGAACCCACTACTGTGCGATTAGAAAAGGGAGAAAAGATACTTTGGTGTACCTGCGGTAAAAGCAAGAACCAACCCTACTGCGATAGCTCGCATCACGGCAGCAAATTCAAGCCTCTCCTTTTTGAGGCTCAAAGAACTGGCCCTGTGAGATTTTGTAATTGTAAGTTGACGGAGGTAGGTCCTTTTTGCGATGGCTCGCATAATATGGGTTAATACCCGACCTTTGCATTGTGCAACAAGATAACGACAACTCTATAAGCTTAAACAAGTACATCAGTAGTACAGGAATTTGCTCAAGGCGAGAAGCTGATAAGAAGATACTTATGGGCAGAGTGACCATAAATGGCAAGCTTACTAAAACAGGTAATCGTGTTTTTCCAGGAGATGTGGTGGAAATAGATGGCGAACCTCTAAAGGCCAAACCTAAAACTTTGTACATCGCCTATCACAAACCTATAGGCATAGTTTGTACTACCGATCATCGGGAGAAGAAGAATATCATTGAACACATCAATCATAAGGAACGCCTATTTCCTATTGGTAGGTTAGACAAGCCTTCAGAAGGACTCATCTTTTTGACCAATGATGGGGATATAGTGAACAAAATACTCCGCGCTGGTAATCAACATGAAAAGGAATACCTAGTGACTGTAAGCAAAGTAGTTACAGCTAGTTTTCTAAAGGGAATGAGCAATGGCGTACCCATCTTAGGCACAATGACCAAAAAGTGCAAAGTGGAAAAAGTAAATATGTTCACCTTTAAGATCACCCTTACCCAAGGACTGAACAGGCAGATACGCCGTATGTGTGAATATTACGACTATAAAGTAACCAAGCTAGTGCGCGAACGCGTAATGAACATAACGCTGGATGGTATCGGCTACGGTAAGTGGAGAGAGTTGACCACAACTGAAATGGACGAGATCAATAAGATGGTTTCCACCTCTTCTAAAACAGAAGAAGCCTCTATAGATGATAGAAAAATGAAGCTGAATAAGAACAGATAGTATCAGTCTACAGGAGAACCCAGTAATGAGAACAGCAACAACAAGAATAAGGCTAGTCCCAGTAGGCAGAAGATCCTCATAAAAATTTCAAGTGATTTTCTGAATCTTCCCCATCTTGTTTTAGCTAGGCTACTGCCAAGAATTAACGTACCCTCGGATGAATCCTCACTTAAAATATTATTTCGTTCAGTTGTCTTTGTTATCGTATCACCAGTATTCTGCCCAGCAAAAGTATAGGGTTTTCTAGGCTTCCTAGTGTACACCCACTTTTGCATTCCAAATCCCATGTATTCCATAACCACCAGTTTACATCAACACTATTATAATATACGGAATTTCAACCTAAAAAGCAATGGTTTTCAACATTCAAATAGCATCTGGATAGTGTTTTCTAGGTTACCGACCTTAGTTTTGAGGCTGAAAATACATTAGACTTGAATACAGAACTACTACTTGATAATCTTACTAATCCCGCTCTGCTCTTTTTCGTGCTTGGGCTACTGGCAGTAAGGCTAAATAGTGATCTGGAAATTCCAGGTACTTCTTCCAAGTTCATATCTCTTTACCTTTTATTCTCCATCGGTTTCAAGGGCGGGCAAGAGCTAGCGCATAGCCCATTAGATATGTCAATAGTATGGGCATTAGTGTTTGGTATTGTACTGGCATTAATAGTTCCACTATACTCCTTCTTCATATTAAAAGGACGGCTGGGCGTAGCTAATGCTGGAGCAATAGCCGCAGCCTATGGTTCGGTAAGTGCCGTCACCTTTGTTACCGCTGTGTCTTTTCTTGAGATACAGCAGCTTGAGTTTGGCGGTCACATGGTGGCTGTAATGGCTATGATGGAAGCTCCATCCATTATCATCGGTGTACTCTTGATAGCGCTGTTCGCCGATAATAAAGAAGAGAAACCCGATATCGGACACGTAATAAAGCATGCTGTAACCAATGGAAGTGTGCTCCTGATACTAGGAAGCCTCGTGATAGGATTTGTAGCTAGCGACCAACAGGCTGAAGGAATAAGACCCTTTACCACTGATATATTCAAAGGATTTCTGGCAGTATTCCTTTTAGATATGGGGATAACTAGTGGTAAAAAACTAGGCTCCTTCTTGGAAAATGGATGGTTTGCCTTCTTATTCGCTATTATAGTTCCATTGATAAACGGCAGCTTGGTCTCTGTAGCAAGTAGTTTGGTAACCCAAGTAGAAGGAGAACGTTTTCTCTTCGCAATACTGGCCGCAAGTGCTTCATATATTGCCGTACCTGCTGCCATGAAGTTGGCAGCTCCTAAGGCCAACCCTAGCCTATACATACCTATGGCTTTGGCTATTACTTTCCCGCTTAACATCACACTAGGTATGCCCCTTTATTTAATGATTATTCAGTCTAGCTAAAACCAAAGACCACCCAAAGACCATATAATAAGCTATTGATCGATAATTCAACTTTATTAGACATCATAAAATGTTGAAAACGGGATAAAGATACCGGTATCAATATGGTGCATTAAACTAGATTTGTAGGCACATGATAAGAGTTGTAGAGTTATTTGCTGGTGTTGGGGGGTTCAGAATAGGATTAGAAGGACTTCCGAAGCGAAAGTCTTCTCCTTATAAGGTCGTATGGAGTAATCAATGGGAGCCAAGTACAAAAAAACAACACGCTAATATAGTATACGAAGCAAGATGGGGAAGCAAACACCATTGTGGTGATGATATCGCAACCGTTGAAACAGCAGATATACCAGATCATGACTTACTTGTCGGTGGTTTCCCCTGTCAAGACTATTCAGTAGCTACCACATTAAAAAGAAGTGGAGGATTAATAGGCAAGAAAGGAGTTCTTTGGTGGCAAATTCATCGTATTCTAGAGCAAAAGGGAAATAAAAAGCCTAAGTACTTAGTGCTCGAAAATGTAGATAGGCTTCTTAAATCCCCAGCATCACAAAGAGGAAGGGATTTTGCTATGATACTATCATCGCTAAATGAACTTGGCTATGCAGTAGAATGGAAAGTAATAAACGCTGCCGAGTATGGATTCCCTCAAAGAAGAAGAAGGGTCTTTTTGGTAGGTTATCACGAATCAACCAAGCTTTATAAAAACCTTCTAAAAAACGATAAACAAGATTGGATACTTAAGGGTGGTATATTGGGAAATACCTTTCCTTCAAGCTTAGAAGTAGAAATGTCTTCCAATACTATCGATAAAGATCTTGTAAAAGTCTCCAACGATTTTAATAAAGATAAAAAGCTTAGCCCATTCCAAAATTCTGGTGTGTTTATCAAAGGCATCTATTATAGTTTAAAAACTAAACCGAGTTACGAAGGAAGTGTAACTAAACTAGGTGACGTTCTAGAACCTCTCAAAAGTATTCCTAAAGAATATTTTGTGGAAGATGAAGACATAGCAAAATGGGAATACCTAAAAGGTGCCAAAGACGAAAAACGCTATAATAAAGCACAAGACTTTTGGTACAAGTACAATGAGGGCAGCATGATCTTCCCCGACCCGATAGACAAACCATCTCGCACTATTATTACTGGTGAGGGAGGTAAGTCTCCGTCGAGGTTTAAGCATGTGGTGAAACAGAACGGCAAGTTAAGAAGACTAACACCTATTGAGTTAGAGCGACTGAACATGTTTCCCGATGATCACACTAAGGTAGATAGAGTTAGAAATGCCAAAAGAGCCTTCTTTATGGGTAATGCACTGGTAGTAGGCGTAGTTAAGAAAATAGGAACTGCTTTAGCCAAAAGAATAGGTTAAAACAAAAAAGGCCGCTTCTAATGAAGCGGCCTTTCGTACCTGAGGCGGGAATCGAACCCGCACGATATTGCTATCACTGGATTTTGAATCCAGCGCGTCTACCAATTCCGCCACTCAGGCAAATTCTATCGTTATGGTAGAACGGGTTGCAAAAGTAGCATTACCCGTCAAATATTACAATACAGTTGGTGAATTAATTAACGCTGCCCTTTTAACTCGCCTTGCCCATCAGTTTCCTTTACCCTAACGTTGTTAGGCAAGGTGCGTGCTACCAGCTGTGCTAAAGGGGGGAAGTTAGTTTTCATCAAATTCATGATGTTGTTGGAGTTGGAAGGGAAAGTAATGTGTACTGCATCCCCAGCAATCTGCTTGCCGGTATAGTCGAAGATGGAATAATGTACAACAAACTCTCTTTCAAAAGTATTGGTTGCCCTATCCAAACAATGCTCATAATTAGTTACCAAGTTAAATTGGTTGATGAACAAGAATAGATCTGTACCATACTTTTCCCGTAAGAACGGAAGCATTTTTGGATTATTAATACGTACGTTCATGTAACGTCTAGCAGTCTCATCCTTAGCTACCTTGGTAGTTTGTTGTGCTTGGCGATCTCTGCTTTTGAATAGTCTGGGTTTCTCTTCTTCCACTTCTTCACTTGCATCACCTGCTATCTCTGGTTGTAGTGGTTTGTCCTCAAAGTAAGTAATGGTTTGGTATATCTTGCTAAGGTCAGCATTCGCATCACTAGCCGTATCGCTCAACATTTGGCGGGTGCGGTGCTGGTTGAGTATAGTAGCATTCAAATTCATGTTCACCCCATAACGGAATAGCGTTCGTACCTCTTTTACATTCTTATCATTGAATTTAGCCAACTCCTGATCAGCATCTGAGAAATACATATGCGGACTGAAAGGAATTATCATCACAGAACTATCATCACCCTGCTGAGGAACAAAGCCAGTAGTTCCAATAAATAAAGTAGCAATACTAATAAGGATGAACGTTTTCATAGGCTTATATTCCGAATTTTTTAAGAATATCATTACCAAAAGCAAACAACATTAGTGCCATAATTACAATGATGCCGAATATCTGTGCACGTTCCAGTATTTTTTCGCTTACTGGTTTACCTTGTATTACTTCTATAATAATGAACATTATATGCCCCCCGTCTAATGCTGGTATTGGTAAGAAATTCATGAAAGCTAGCACAAAGCTTATCAATCCCGTAAGCTTCCAGAATCTTCCCCAGTCCCACACTCCACCATAGAAGCCAGCTATAGCTATCGGGCTTTGAATAGACTCCCTAGCATTTCGCTTACCCGTTGCTGTTTGGCCTAAACCAATGGCATTGTAGTACAC
>CAYGTK010000122.1:0-12820 GCA_964352775.1 uncultured Chitinophagaceae bacterium | reverse complement strand
CTCCGATGTTCCCCCAACTATCGTTCCAACCCGCGCATCGCGATACATACGGGCTATTTCATATTCTTCCATATAACCGTATCCACCAAAGCATTGCAGGCATTCGTCGGCAGCTTTCTTGCCCAATTCGGTGGTCAATAATTTCAACATGCTGCATTCTTTCACAGCAAACTCATCGTTATCGTATAACCAGCTGGTGTGGTAGGTAAATTGCTTAACTGCTTCAATTTCAGTGGCCAAGTCTACCATACGGTGGCGGAGTACTTGGAATTTATTGATAGGTCTGCCAAAAGCTTCACGCTCGGCCATGTATTTTAGCGTGATGTCTACCCCATAAGCTGCTCCAGCAATGGCTGAAACGGAGGCTACCAGGCGCTCTAGCTGAAAGCTATCCATTATGTAGTAGAAGCCTTGGCCTTCTTCTCCAACCAAATTCTCTACAGGCACTTTTACATTATCGAAGAACATTTCACCTGTATCAGAACTGTGCCAGCCCATTTTATCCAGTTTGCGGGTTGTGAAACCAGGTGTACCTTGGTCTACTACTATCAAACTAATACCACCTGCGCCTGCATTAGGGTCGGTTTTAACGGCTAGGGTAATGAATTGCCCATACACCCCATTGGTAATAAAGGTTTTAGAGCCGTTGATGACATAGTGGTCGCCCTCGCGGCGGGCTGTGGTTCGGATATTCGCTACATCCGAACCTGCTCCGGGTTCTGTAACTCCTAATGACCCTATCATGGTGCCGTCTATGGCGCCAGGTAGGTATTTTTCTTTCAACCGCTCGCTGCCCACTTTGGCGATATGCGCTGTACTCATGTATTGGTGTACACCGTGGTTGGCGGCTAATCCTGCCAAACCACTTCTGGCTAGCTCTTCCAGCAATATTACGCTGTAGAAAAAGTCG
The DNA here is from genome assembly GCA_964352775.1 of uncultured Chitinophagaceae bacterium. Lineage (GTDB taxonomy): Bacteria > Bacteroidota > Bacteroidia > Chitinophagales > CAIOSU01 > CAYGTK01. The sequence continues at coordinate 11,910 of CAYGTK010000122.1, read as the reverse complement.
TTGTTAGTTCCACCCCATTTTTCATCGTGGTTAATACCCAGAAAACCTAGGTCGCCCATTTTGGTCCATAGGTCAGTGGGTATGCGTTGGTTCTTTTCCCAGTCGCGACCATATGGAAGCACCTCGGTTTCTACGAACTGCTTTACACTTTGGCGGAACAGCTCGTGTTCCTCCGTAAAAAAGAGTGATTTTCTCATGGGGTCGTTTTATTAGGACGGCTAAAAATAAGTAACTCCTTCTACTTCTGAAAACCTGATGGATAAAGGGTTTTAACTACCAGTGGTAGATATTCTAAGCATCCCTGTCAGCAGTGCTTTTCACAATTTTCGTAGTAGAAATAATAATTATGGAATGATAACGGCACAAATGGTGCAGCTACGGTGCACTACCAAAAATGGACTTAGTGATAGCAAGGGTTTCAGGGCGAGTTTTGGCGGGTTAGGTATATTCCAGAACTCCCTATTCACAAGGCTTACCACCATTTGCCAGATATCGATATGTGTAAAATGTTCGCATTCAACACCTGTTTTAGATATCTAAACAGTAAAATGGAAGGAAACAAGCACAAATATACTGGTCGGGGATTGTCTAATCGTAATCGCTTAAAACACCTAGAACAAGTTGTTTTAAGATTGTACGCACTTAGCTAGATAGCGACATCAATTAATAAACAAACTACCCCGTCAATCCTTACTACGCTGCATTATCATTTTATTGATAAATACATTGCTCGGCAGTGTTATCTTCTCGCCGCCCTCTGTTCTTATAACAACAAAAAACACCCCAATATCGCTGATAGTGCCCTCAATAGGGTAGTCTTTATCGTATACCGTAATGGTGTCGCCAATTTTGGCAGAGTGGCTAAAAAAGATGATAAGCGTAGAGGTGATGTTCGATATTAACGACCATTGCGCAAAAAAGGCGATTCCTAAAACGGTTAATAGCGAAGAGATAAAGAAGATGAGCTCTGATTGCTTAACACCCCAAATAAACAGAAGGAATCCAAAGAAAATGAAGAAGAGGAGCGTGGTAACCAGCTTGTTAACGATCTTCGTTCTCGACTTCTGATAATCAAACGTTTCAGCCACCTTTCTAACAGCAGCACGCACCGCGTATCTAACAACAAAGAAACCTAGTATAACAACTACCGTTTCTATTATCTGTAATTCGTAGTCCTTCATAGTTGCTGTATAAATTAGCTGCGCAAAAATAGATAAAACAAGCTCTACAGCTCGTGTTTAGATCGGATTACCGTAGAGCTATAATAGCATTGCTCGAGTGCGTTTGTAACGCGTTCATTCATTCAAATATAGGTGGAACACGCGTTGCAAATACGCGCAGCTAGAGTACAACTAGGTCTTTAGTGTTTTTGCTCGCTCCGTTCGCAACAACAAATAGGTCATTAAGGCGGCTAGGCCAGTGAGTAAGTGCCAAATAGAGTGACCTTGTATAAGGCCTTCAGGATCGCACCACTCTTTGCTTACATCTTTCATCCAAATAAAAAAGGCCAAAGACATACAGGCTAAAGCAGCTAACCCGAACGGTAGGGAAATGTAAACCCCTTGCTTGAATTTATAAATTAACGTTAGCCCAGTAAGCATCAAAATAAAAGAGATCATAAAGGTTTGTCCATCCATCTGCCATTTAAAGCGATATAGCAGGAAGAAAACCAGGGCCGCTAGCCCGTATACAGCCATCACCTGTATATGTAATTTCACTTTGGGCGCTATAATACGAATCAGTAGAATAACACTAGGCAGTATAGTAACGGAATAGGTGGCGGCCATATCCCAATGCTGACCAATACGAGTTAGCGAAGCATGAAATAGAAAACTACCCCAACACAAATAGGTAAGGGTAAGTGCATACAGCAAAGAAATAGCCGGAGCAGATACTATGAAATTGGGGCTTGGTGTAGTGCGCCTATAGTCCATAATACCCATGCCTAGGCATATAAAACCATAAGCCATGTAGGCAAAGTTGCTCCACGTATTACTGGGCTGACGGATAATACTATCAAAATGATCGCGCTCGCAGTATCTACTGCTTGGTCCAAAAGGGTGACTTTGCACCATATCCATCCAAATATTTTGGGCAGGTAATAGCAGCTCAAAAACTAACACCGACAAAATGGTAACGGCAATAAACGCCAGTAGTGGATAGATAACATTTTGCCTATAGCCGCCATGTAAATGGAAAAATTGCTTCATGTGGCCGAAAGTAAGCAGCCTAGGCCCATCCACCAAATCGCCTCACCACACACCATGTCATCCTGAAGCCCTTTCAGGATCTGACGAAAGAAAGACAGATTGAACCTCGATTACTGTCGCCAGTCTCCAGACTGGTGACTAAACGCCCCGTCAGTCTCGGACTGACAAATATCTAACCCTCACCTATACGATACTGGCAATTAAAGTTTTACAGTCGGAGACTGCATTGTAGTTCATCACTAGTCAGAGACTAGCGATAGCTAGGATGCATTGCTGGTAAGGGTTTCCATCCATTTCTTGGCACTATTGCTGGAGTTGGTAAACGTCGCTTTTGTTTTATCCTCGTTATGAACGAGGGCTATTGGGGATGTTGATTAAGGTCTGAAAATGTGTAGAGGCGATACCGAGGTTTTATTTATCCTTGCCTAGAAGATATTAGGAAAATTACATAAAATATATTTAGATGTAAATACAAAATTTTATTGTATTTTAGCTAAGGTCTTTAAAATCATTTCTAAACAAATCAATTTGGATAAGAATAAAGTCATAAAAGATTACACGGAGTCTAGACCACTATATAAAGCTCTTTCTGCTAAGGTTGCCTCCATTGTAAGGGAAGTGTTAGAAATTAATCACCTGAATTATGTTTTTGTACATCACCGTGCAAAAGAAATAGATAGCTTCAGTGTCAAAATTAATGACCCAAAGTATGACAAACCATTAGATCAAATCACCGACCTCGCAGGTATTAGGATTTGTACTTACGTCGAAGATGATGTTCATATAATTGCGGAACTAATTAGTGAGTACTTTATTGTCGATAAAGATAATAGCCTAGATAAGGGAAAATCACTTGGGATTGATAAGGTGGGGTATAAGTCTGTACACTTTATTTGCAAATTACCTGAGAATAGGATTGGTCTGCCTGAATATGAAAGATATGAAGGATTGAAATTTGAGATTCAAGTTCGATCAATTTTGCAACACTCTTGGGCAGAAATCGAACATGATAGAAACTACAAGTTCTCAGGAACGTTACCTGATGAGATACAGCGAAGATTTAACCTACTTGCAGGTACATTAGAACTTGTTGATAGAGAGTTTAATAAGCTATCAAAAGAAATTGATGACTATAGTAAAAATGTGAGAGATAAGGCCAGCAGTGGCGACGTCAAAGATATTCCAATAAATTCAACCTCGCTTCTAAATTATATCCCCATAAAGTTCGAATCATTGGTAAACACAAGTTATTTTGACATCCAAAAAGCTGCTGGTATTGTAGAAGAACTAGAACTGTTTGGTATCAAAACCTTATCGGAATTGGATAGCGTGATACCTGATGATTTACAAGATAGAGTTCTTGATGAAAGAGAAATATATAGTTTAATTGGTCTCATAAGAACGGTAATGCTAATTCATGATCCTAAAAAATACTTTAAGAAGGTAAAACCTAAATGGAAGAACATCTCAAGTAAAGTAATCGACCTCCTTGATTTATATGGCCTTTCAGAGGATGAGTTTAAAATACTAGCACCCAACGTAGAAATTAATTAGTGTTATTAGCTATTTCCTCTACTTTCGTCAGCGATGCTCTGGCAATTGAAAATCAACTTATATAAATAGTATCTATCCCCTAAAACTCCCTCAACACCTTCCCAATAATCGCAACACACTCCATCAATTGCTCCTCGGTAATAGTAAGGGGAGGGGCAAAACGGATCTTGTTGCCGTGGGTAGGTTTGGCTAGTAGACCTTCATCCCGTAAGCGCAGGCAGATGTTCCAAGCCGTTTGACTGTCTTCGGTGTCGTTTATTACAATGGCGTTCAGCAGGCCTTTTCCGCGTACCAATTCCATTAGGTCTAGTTCTTCTACCAACTTCTGCATTTCAGCACGGAACAGTACGCCCATGTTGTAAGCGTTCTCGGCTAGGTTTTCGTCTTTTACCACTTCTAGGGCCGCCATAGCTACTTTACAAGCTAGTGGGTTGCCGCCATAAGTACTACCGTGCTCACCGGGTTTAATGGTCAGCATCACCTCATCATCAGCCAATGCCGCCGATACAGGGAACACACCGCCCGAAAGCGCCTTACCCAATATCAATATATCAGGGCGAGCATCTTCGTAATCACAAGCTAATAGTTTACCCGTGCGGGCAATGCCAGTTTGCACCTCATCTGCTATAAATAGCACATTGTATTGAGTACACAGCTTGCGCACACCGGCCAAGTAACCTTCATCGGGCACTACAACGCCCGCTTCCCCTTGAATAGGCTCTACCATAAAGGCAGCCACATTAGGGTCTTTCAGTTCCGCTTCTAATGCAGTTAAGTCATTGTAAGGTATCAAGTCGTAACCAGGCATATATGGGCCAAAGCCTTTGTAACTCGTCGGGTCATCAGAAGAAGAGATAGCCGCTAGGGTACGCCCCCAGAAGTTGCCATTGGCAAATATGATACGTGCTTTGTTCTCTTCTACACCTTTAACCTCGTAAGCCCACTTACGGGCTAGTTTATTGGCAGTCTCGCCACCTTCTACACCTGTATTCATCGGTAGTACTTTGTCGTACCCGAAATACTTGGCTAAATACTCTTCGTATTCGCCCAATACACTATTGTAAAACGCTCTAGAAGTCAAGGTTAATTTACTAGCCTGCTCATTCAATGCTTTAATGATATGAGGATGGCAATGCCCTTGATTTACAGCGGAATATGCCGAAAGAAAATCGAAGTAACGCTTACCATCTACATCCCAAACAAATACACCTTCACCACGCTCCAGCACTACAGGTAGTGGGTGGTAGTTATGTGCTCCGTATTTATCTTCTAAGGCTATCATTTCGGCTGAACTCATAGTAGCTTGCATATTATTCGTTTTTGTATACTTCAAAGATAAAGGATTTGCTTTAACTGGGTTTTATCGGGCGGGTAGATGGAGGGTTCTTCGTGGTCCGCTATCGTTCTTCGACTACGCTCAGAATGACAGCTACCAGTATCTATAAATCAAAACGACTGTCATGCAGAGCGTAGTAGAAGCATGAAGCCAAGGAGTACACTATGGCCCCTTTTCTGAACTTAGCCAAAGGACACAGAATGACAGCTGCCAGCATCTCCAAATTAAGATAAATGTCATGCTGAGCGTAGTCGAAGTATGAAAGCCAAGGAGGACACTATGACCCTTTCCTGAAATTCAAGTGACTAGTCTCATTATTACACTTAGCCAATTCCTGTATTCTACTCCAGTTCCTTTCTATTAATGCTTCCTTCTTTGCTCGTGACCAACCCTTTATCTTTTTCTCTAACGCAATTGCTTGGTTTTCTCCATGTACCATTTCATAGAACACCAATTCTACTGGTCTACGATGAAAAGTATATGCTGTTGGGTTTTCGCCTTCTTGATGTTGTTGTAGGCGTGTGTCTAGGTCGTTGGTTACACCTGTGTAGTACTTGCCATCATTGCATTTGAGAATGTACACGTAAAGCATTTTCATAATTACAAGATAGTGAAAGTTGTGTTTTCTGTGTGGCCCGCTGTCGTTCTTCGACTACGCTCAGAATGACAGCTACTACCATCAAAAATGAAGATGAATGTCATACTGAGCGTAGTCGAAGTATGAGGGCCGCGGAGAATACTATAGCTCTATTCTAAGTTTAACCGAAGGGCTCTGAACGGTAGCTACTACCATCAAAAATTAAGACGACTGTCATGCAGAGCGTAGTCGAAGCATGGAGGCCACAGAGAATACACTAGCTCTATACTGAGTTTAGACGAAGAGCGCGAAATAACAGCAACTAATATTAACAATGAAGATGAATGTCATGCTGAGCGTAGTCGAAGCATGAAAGCCACGGAGAATACTATTACCGCCTCCGCTCCCTCCTTATCCGCTTAGGATTCATCCACAACCAAAACCCGCTAAAGGTGAGGAACAACAGTGCTGAACCCATAATGGTGTTGTATACCAGCTTGAATTTCTCCCCACTAGTATCAAAAGCAAAATCGAGGATAGACCCATCGTGGATGTTTTCAATAATGTCCGATCGGCGGTATTGTAGGGCTAATAACTCTGCAGTAGCAAGATCTAACTGTACTTCATGAAAGTGATCGTTAAATATGAACTTCACCATGCCCTTGTTAGGGCGCATATCTATCCGTTGCAGGCTAGTGCCCAAGTTAGGGTCTATGCTATCGTGCAGTATCCTTATCGCCGTGCTGTGCAAGGAATCTATAGATACCCAGTCTTTAGGGTTAGTAGAGGTGCCTTTATAGCTTTTAGGTAGAATGTAACCGTTGGTGTTCTTCTTCCAACCTAATAGCAGCCCTGTAACCGCCGTGCTTACAAAAAACAGCAGCGACACCATAGCGATAGTGCGATGATACTTACGGTACCAACGCGTTACACGTGCTATCTTTCTCACTTCTGCCATTTAAAGTCTACTTGCTAGAGGTGTCTAAAAAGTCGGGGGTAAAACTCATCGGCATAATATCGGCAATACTATCTACTTGCGTGATAACATCATCACTGCCTTTCATAAACACCTTGATAGGGCTCTTTTGTTTGAATTCCGCCTCTAAAAGCGACTGCCTACAGATACCACAAGGGGCAGCGGCTCCCTCTGAGTTGACTACTACAGCTAGAGCCACTATCAGCTGATCATGATGATTAACAGCATGGTGGCTTAAGGCTACACGCTCAGCACAGATACCGACGGGGTACGATGCGTTTTCTTGGTTGGCTCCTTTGGCTATTTCACCATTTGCTAACAAAAGGGCAGCACCCACAGGGTACTTGCTGTATGGGGAATAGCTCAAGCTTTGGGCCTCTATAGCAGCAGCAATTAACATTTGTTCTTTCTCCGCCAGTTCTGAAACTGATGGATACTCATATATTTGGGCCGAAATGGTTCTCTTCTTCATACTAAAGCCATAAATCTAATGAAAAACATCGTGCTATTTGGGGCGGGGAAATCGAGCAGTGTATTGATAAAGTACTTATCAGAGAAAGCTACCGCAAACGATTGGAATATCCGCATAGGTGATATTAACGTGCCAGCAGCGAAAGAACGTGTAAAAGGACTGCCAAATATTACCGTAGAAGAGTTTGACATCAGCAATGAAAGCCAATTACAGGAATGGGTTTCTGAGAGCGATATAGTAGTTTCATTACTACCTGCATCGATGCATACCGCAGCGGCAAGGGCTTGTGTGAAGAACAAGAAGAACATGGTTACTGCATCCTACGTTTCCCCAGAGATGAAGGAGTTGGATGCTTCTGCAAAGGAAGCTGGTGTAATCTTACTGAACGAAATAGGTGTAGACCCAGGCATTGATCACATGAGTGCCATGCAAGTGATAGATAGCATTAGAGATAAAGGCGGCAAGCTGACCGCCTTTGAAAGCTTTACAGGAGGTTTATTGGCGCCTGAAAGCGAGAAGGCCAACCCATGGAAATACAAGTTTACTTGGAACCCGCGTAACGTAGTATTGGCAGGGCAGGGGGTAGCCAAATTCCGTCAAGAGGGTAAGTATAAGTACATCCCATATAATCGCTTATTCCGCAGAACGGAGATAATTCATATTCCTGGATACGGTCATTTTGAAGGCTATGCTAATCGTGATTCGTTGTCGTACTTAGATGTGTATGACCTACAAGAAGTAAAGACCATTTACCGTGGAACGCTTCGCCGTCCGGGGTACAGCAGGGCTTGGAATGCATTTGTACAGCTAGGTGCTACCAGCGATGAATATACTATGGAAGACACCATGAACATGACTTACGAAGAGTTCATCAACTCTTTCCTATACTATCACCCAACTGATTCTGTAGAGACCAAATTAGCGCACTACATGAACTTTGATCATGATGCGGAGGCAATGTATAAACTACAATGGTTAGGGCTGTTCAGCGATAAGAAAGTAGGATTAGAGAAGGCTACTCCTGCTCAAGTACTGCAGAAGATATTGGAAGACGTATGGTCGCTAGATGCTGATGATAAGGATATGATAGTGATGTGGCACAAGTTCAACTACGAAATGAATGGCGAGCAGAAAGAACTACATAGCAGCATGGTAGTTGTGGGTGACGATACCGTAGACACCGCTATGGCCAAAACAGTAGGTTTGCCTGTAGCCATAGCCACAGAGATGATACTTAATGGAAAAATAGACCTGAAAGGTGTAGTGATACCAACGCAAAAAGGCATCTACGAACCAGTATTAGAGGGGTTGAAACCGTACGGAGTGAATTTTGAGGAGCGCGAAGTAGAAGTAAACTAGCTCGCTAAACGAAGCATTGCTCTTCTCCCCGATAGGTAGGAATAACATCTACCACTTTTCCACCTTGCACCAAGTGTACTTCGCGGAAGCGTTCGCATAACTCACCCGCCTTGCTGTGGCGTAGGTAAACAGGGTCGCCCAAGTTCAATTTAACTGGGCCAGTATATTGCACAGGAGTTTGCACTTCGCCAGCACCTTCTTGTTCTAGTAGCTTAGCGCCAGTAGGCAAATAGGGTAGTGGTTGCTTATCCATACCAATACCACCAGAGGCTACATAACCACCGCCGTGGCAGGTGTATAGGTCATCCTTAGGCTTACGGACTATCTCCACAGCATAAGCTGATGAGGGATGATGTTTGAAATTGGAATAGTTATCGAACAATCCCGAAGCGAAAAATCCTGAACCAACAGTTACTTCGGTTACTTGTGGCTCTTCGCGAGTCCATTCCAAGCTACCAGTTCCACCGCCGTTCACAAAAACGAATTCTGCACCATCATTCTTCAATGCTGTAATACATGCATCTCTGCGTTCTGCAATCTCTTTGGTAGATCTTCCTTTTAAGAATTTCACCACCATATTCTGTGCAGCCTTTCCTTTGTAGCTATCACCCATGCCCGCTATAGCAGCTTCATAACCCATTAGGCCGTCTAAACGCACATTGGGACACTTCTTTATCACCTGATGCAAAGTCATTGCCTGCTTAGCATTATTGATGCTCGACCGCCACACTCCGAAACGGATACCTGGAAAGGTAGAGGTCATGTCCACATCAATACAGATAGGTATAGTTACACCTTGCGCTTTACCTATCGCATTCAAATGCTCCACATGTTCCGCAAGGTCTACCATAAAGTAGATCTTCTTGCCTTTCTTCAATTCTTCACATACAGCAACTACCTGTTTCTCATTCCAGCTGGGGTAACCCATAAGTAGGTCATCAAAGCCTTTCTTGCTCAACCATACAGCTTCTGCAGCAGTAAAACACATAATGCCTTGGTATATAGGGTTCGAATCCAGCACACGCTGTAGGAGAGGAGCAACCCTTACGGATTTAGATGCAATACGCACCAGCTTAGTACCTGAACGTTTTGCTAATTGACGAACATTCTCGTCAAATAAGTCTAGGTCTACAAAGGCGTAGGGCAATTCTTGTCCTTTGAATATATCGCGGTAGTACTCGTAAGTTCTGCTGAAGTCGGCCATGTGCTAGTTTTCGGGAAAGGTCCGTTTGGCTAATATTTCCTCTGGGAATTCAACAGGCTTAGCGTGTTTCAGTTTTGGACGTTCCTTTTTAGGTAACAAAAGCCATTCTGCCAACTCATTGAACTTAGTTTGGAATGCACCCAAGGTCCATTGCCCAAATACAGTATGTCCGCCTTCATAGGCTTGTAATTGATATTCCTCGAACGTAGTGATATAGCCACAGTATCCACCCGTGTAGGAGTGAAGCATTACTTCTTCTACACCTCTAGCTTTCAAAGTTTTTAATACGTTTTTCCGTAATCGCTGTGCAGCTATAGTAGTTATTTCGCAAGGCAATCCTAGCCAAGCTATGTTGCCTAGTATCGCAATTTGTATAGGCAGTACTTGGGGTATCCAAGGTCTATCCTGAAGAGAGCCGTTTCTATGGTTGCGCTTCATTGACATCAAACCTGCATCCGCTATGCCAGGAAGCGGTATTCTGCTAATATCGCTACGTCCCATCAGGGTAGCATCCTTTGAGGATTCGATCAACTGATACTTTGGTCCGTGAATACGATACTTCTCAATTATCTTCGGGTCTTTCGTAGCCATTTCTTCCCGCTTAACTCCTTGAAGAACTCGCTTAGCGAAATTAGCTAGCAACTTAGGCATTCCCGGTCCTTCTACAGTTCCTTCAAAAAAGGCTACGCCGTGTACACTAGGCCCTGTCTTTGCATTCTTCTTCCCATTCGAGAATTTGGGAAGTACTTCAACATCACTCCAATCCACAAACCAAGTAACTGTTTCTATCTCGCCAGAAATCGGAGTAGCTACTTTAGCTTCTTCTAATAGTTTTTCTGCTAGATCAGCTTGTAATTTACCGTTGTGACGGGCACTAGAGAAATCGTTCTTAAACTTTCCACGTGTCCACTGTTTACGGGTGTCCCATACGTAGTTGGGAGATACATCGCCGCAAGCATTTTGAGCAAACACAGATAAGAAACCATACTTATCAGCATGTGCTTCCTCTTGAAATTTGGCAGCGTAACCTTTGTTATCGCTACATATCTTCTTGTTATCGTTATGAATACTAGTGGGGTGAACGCCGAACCAGTTAATAGCACCACTAGGCTCACCATCTTCATCTTCCAATCGCCACAAGGTCATTTCACGGTTCACAGCCAAGTGCTCTTGTCCTTCCTTTAGTTTCTCTTTTACTTCAGGGTTGGCATTATATGCTGCTAATGAACGGTTAAAGGCTACATCATCCTCTTCGGTAAAGCTTCCTTTTGCCGACTTTATACTTACAGGCTTTAAGTCAACAGCAGCTAAGCGGATAGCCTGAGATATGCCTTTTTTATAGGCGTTAAAAACTTGTGGCACAAAGCCAGGAATAGTGAAGTTATACATCGGGTAATGAAAGTAACCACCAGGTGCGCTGTGAGTATGTGTAGCACTAACCCAAACATTATTCTTGTTAAAACCTAGTTTTGAGTGATGCTGCTCTAGATCTTTTACTACGGCTGTAACCAGTTCAGTAGCAGGGAAAGCTATTTCAGCAGAGACGTAGGCTAACCTATTGCCTTTTTCATCTTCAAATACGAATGCTCTCGCAAAAATTGGGGTCTCAATGGCCTTGGCTTTGTTCCAAGGGCGGCCATATCCCATCAGGCCTGCTTTGTTAACTAGTATGGTTATATCAACTTTTGCACTGCCCGCTTTATACATATTGCGAAATTACTAAAACCAATACGAAAGTTGCAATGCATAATTGCGAGGGGCTTCAATAAATCCAGGGCGTTGTGCGTAAACGTTGTTGGTTACATTTTTAGCGATAAAGGCAACCTTAGCAAAGTCTTGAGCTCCAGTTTCTGTTCCTTCTTCATTCCTAACTTTCTTTTTGAAAGTGTATGCAACACGTGCGTCAAGTATGAATTCAGCACCGTCATTTTCTTTTCTGAAATTCTGAATAGCTATTAATCGACCGATCAATGGATCTAAGTTTTCCATAAAGCTGTACATAATACCCGTTACGCCAAGGGTAACTCCCTTGTAAACTGTTTCAATATCAGCTTTTGCTAAATGACGCATGCAATAGTTCAATACGTTTTCACGCCCTTCATAAATAGGCAAATTAGCATCGAAATTAAGGTCGCGTGGTATTAAATAAGTGTAGCCAAGTAAAATATTAGTTTGCACGCCAAATATCTTTCCTGTACCAAGTATGGAGGTTTCAGCGCCTG
>CAYGTK010000121.1:0-12924 GCA_964352775.1 uncultured Chitinophagaceae bacterium | reverse complement strand
GCACACTATCGTTCAAATTGAGGTAGGGAGAAGTTTCAGCAACGGAAATGGATGAACTACTGCTTCTATCGCAATAGCTTAATGCGAGCAGTAGGCCCAGCAAGCCAATTCCCAATATCCATTTTCGCCACCCTTGCATGTTGTAAAGATAACACCTAGGCGCGGCTTGCTTAGTTGGTTATGAATTTATCCCTCAACTCTGGCGTGGGTATCATACAGCTATCTTGCTTTCCGAACATTTTATAGCGGTTGGCGGCAACCATATCGTAAACAGAATTCCGTATAAATTCTGGTAAAAGGAGATTAATGCCGAATACTGGCCAAAGACCTTTCAAACGTTTAGCTACACGTAGGGCCGCTGTAGATCTAGTGTAAACTTGACCATCTTCTACCAATATCAAACTATCTACATTTTCTAAATGGGGATGCTGCTTGATAATGGCCTGCCCTTGTTTGGAGCTTAGTGGAGCAAAGCGAAAGTAGTCGTGCTTATCACGCTTGATGATGAACTGCACAGAGGTGTTGCAGAGGTTACAAACCCCGTCGAACAACAGTAGCGCATGTTCATTGCCTTTCATCATTCTACCTTAACGAACCGACCAGTAGAAACGTTCAATCCATCGGCTGAAACCGCTTTGATAATATACATACCTTGTTGTAGGTTCGATACATCAATGGTTTCTGTATCCATTTCTGCCGCTACAACTTGGCCGTTCAGGTCGAATACGTATACTTGGTCTTGTACTCCGTTACCAATACTCAACTCGCTACGAACGGGATTAGGATATACCAGTAGTGTTTGTTCTTCCGTAGCCCCATATTCAACAATAGAGGCTGGTAGATCAATATCAGTTGGCCCAAGAACCGCTCGTATCATTGGGGTAGCTTCTACACTCGACTGACTCCATACCTGATTGGCAAAAACGAACATCTTATCATTGTTTGCCTTGCTTACATCCAACCCTACCTGTGTATTGCGTTGGTCGGTCTGTACAAATCCAACATAAAAGCTATCACTTACTGGTATGGGTGTTTCAAATTCATAAAGAGAGAACCCATAGCGACCATCTTGACGGAAGTAGATCTCTTGCTGAGGAAGAAAAGCCAATGTATCATCTTCTACACCAGTATTACCCGCATCAATACTTCTCCAAGCTACTATATCTAACAGCATACCCTCTACATCACTATCTATACTAGTAAAGTGTATATAGATACCTCTCAGGGTATCGGGCTCGTTCAGGTCAAATCGATAGGCAAATTGCTTTATACCAGGCCCTTGAAGCCCATATCCTTTTTCAGGTGTGCCATCATCGTAGGCCAAGTAATTATAGAATTCTGTACAATTACAAACCGTATCGTTTTGTGCAGTGATGTTACCCGGCTCAAAATTAATACGAGTATTCAAGCAAATGACTGCACTATCAGTAGCTGCTGGAGTATAGGTTAACATAGCCTCGGCAGAGAATGTACGAATATCATCGCCATTACCTTGAAACCCAGGAACGGTTAGCCCTGCCTGCGACTGATCGAAGGTAGTACCAGCAATATCATCTTCAAATGTGTAGCCAAAACCCATATCTAAAGGGAATGTACCATTGTTGCGGAACGACAAGTCAAAGCTATCGGCTAATTCACCTGCTCGGTTGGCTGCAAATTGTCGCCAAGGCATACTGGTATAATCACTTAAAAAGTTAGTTGCGGGGTCTTTAATAGCTAGATCACGCGATGCCTCTGTATTAAAACCTCTGTCCTCATCTAAAAAAACATAATTCAAATGCCAGTGATCGTTATTACCCGTTATGCTGGCTAGGTTACGAAAACGGAATTGGAATAAGCTATCTAAGTAAACTGGTTCTTGAATAAAGAAATTAAAGTAACGGTAAATAGGATCTACAATGGCCATATCAGAACCTGCGGAAGACCAAACAGTGGTCCACACATTGGTACGTTTAAACTCTAAGAATAAGGTGTCCTGTTCATTCGGATAATCTCCTAAACCTTGCAACTGGTAGAAAAAACTCAAAAAGATGGAATCTGCCTCAGTTTTATTCTGAAGGTTAATACGACGCGAAGTCAGGGTGTCGGCACCACCAAAATTCTCGTTTATACCTTTGTAGTTGTAGGGTAATCCGTCTTGGCGTAGTCCATCTAAAGTTGCTGCGCCATAGCTGGTATGATTTATCTGAAAGTTGTTACCCACCACAGCTTGGCTATCTAACCAAAGATCTGCACTAGGAAAAATACTCTTGTAAGAGAAATCGTCAACAAAAGGCAAACTTATCGCACTAGTATCGGCCCGCTGTGCTCTTTTGAAAGAATTGTTGCTTTGACTGCTGTTTTGTAGCGCCGCATTCACCCCTAAAGGCACAACTTGCTCACCTGTAACTTGGGCTTTTAACAAGGTAGGACATCCGCAAACTATGCAGAGTAGTACTACACCGAAAATATTATTGATCAACTTCACTAGGCGTATTTAAAGAGTCCGCATCAATAGAATTCATCAATGAATCCATTGGTTCAGAAATTAGACTGTCAGGTAGTTCTTGGGTCAAGTATAGGTCTATCCCCTCTCCCATAGAGAGCTGATAATCACTATCTACCCTAGGCGATTGCCTGTAAACTACTGCTGCAGCCGAATCTTCCACTGTTTTATCAAAATATAATGTTCCCACGTTCAAATAATTCGAACGCACTAAAAACTCTGCCTCTGTCAAGGTCAATCCTACAGTATTAGGAGTAATAACATCCGAGGCACCCTCACCATTTCCTACTACTATACCTATCACCTCTCCCTTTTTAACCTTCTGCAGGGGTTCAAGCTTCTCTCCCTTCAACGTTAAATGCAGCACAATATTTCTATAAGGGTAAGAAACATAGTCTAACTCGCCCACAGTAAATTGCTTCTGACGGAGGCGAGAGCTTATCTGATCTACCGAAAGCGAATCGCCACGAACATCTGGTACAGCTATCTGTGGAGCCTTCATTACATTCACCGTTAGGTATATCTTACGTTTCTCTTTAACCAGTGAGTTAGCTTCAGGATCTTGTTCTAATACAAACCCAGGAGCTATATCAGATCTATAACTAGAATCGCGTATAGCGTATTCCAATTTTAGATCTTCCAGTTTACCTACGGCTCCATCTAATGGGAAATTGACTACATCGGGCACGGTAACACTTTCGCCATGGCGTGTATATACATCCATCCAGTAGAAAGTAGCCCAAATGGTAATAGCTACCACCAAGATACCCGCTAGGATATTGATCCAGAAGAACTTGGTTTTTAATAAGTTAAGCAGTTGCTTCATGTCGGTCTCTGAAAGCGTAAGCTAATATATTGTCAATAAATTCGAAAGGCTTGTAACTGTTAATAGCCGCCTGATGAAAAATGCAAGTAGCGGGAGTCATACCTGGTAGAGAGTTCACCTCAATTATCACGGTCTCCACTTTTAAATCTTCACTCACTCTAACGAAGGCATCTATTCGGCAGTATCCTTCTACATTCAATATTTCAGCTGTCTTTTTCAAGTCGGCCTTTACTTGTTCTGAAATAGCGGTATACTCTTCAGGTGATGTTCCAAAACGCGCTGGGGTTATGTTCTGCCCCTCACCTGCCAAAAATTTCTCTTCCAGCGAAAGCACTTTGCCACTTGCCAATGCCTCTGATGGTTCGAACACCTCGTAGGCGCGCTCGCCATTGCCTTGTGTATGGGTTAGCATACCACCAGTTATCTCTAAAAAGTACTTCGCCCCTTCCCTATCTATAAAGCTCTCAATGAGTACTTCGGGCTTTTGGGGAAATTCTTCTTTCGGTTTAAGATCTAGAATGGTAGCTGCACTATCCACAAAATCCTCGCTTGGGCGGAATATCATTTGCAGAAATGCTTCTAGTTCCGATCGCTCCGTTATCTTCTTTACAGCAGAGCTACAACCATCATCAACAGGCTTAGCTATAATGGGGTAGTTGAACTGCTGCTCTATGCTATCGAGCATACTTTGGCTATCCTTATCCCAGTCTGCTTTGTTAAACAAACCTTGATCGGCCACTAACAAGCCATGTTGTTTGAGTAGCTGATTGGTATTGTACTTGTTAATGGTTATCTGCGAGCTTTCGGGTGTACTTCCATTGTATGGAATACCCAGCTTTTCCAATTCTTGCTGAACAGCACCATCCTCGCCTGGGCGACCATGCAGGGCTATGAACACAGCATCAACTTTACCAACCAGATCTTCAAAGTGAATTTCTTTGGGTTCAAATATGGTTCCCTTAGGGCAGTACTTATCAGTTATCTCCGCGCATTGTTCTTTTATCTGCTCTACAATCGGGTGCTTCTTATAATTGAACACCTTGTCGCGAATATCATCGGCATTATCCTTCAATAGAATATTGATAGGCAATTGGAACAAGCGATACTCTTCGCTATTTCCCGTAAGAAAAATAGGAATTGGCTCGTACTTGCCGCTAGAGGCTAGCTTCTCGAATATATTTCGTCCGCTTTCTACGGAAATATGTCTTTCTGATGAATAGCCACCTAGCAATACGGCTATCTTCTTTTTGGTATTGTCTTCTTCCTTTTGTTCTTCTAAGGCATCATCTAGTTCATCAGCAAGCTCTTCCCATTTAGGGTGAATGCGGACGCTTTCGTCCATACGCTCTTCTAGCGATGTTCTTATTAAATAAGTAAGGAACTGACTCGGGTTCAAACCTATCTCAGCAGCTTGATGGAAGAAGAATGATGAAGGCAACATGCCCGAAGTAGTATTCGGATCGTTCAAATAAACCGTTCCATCTTGCTGAATAAAGCCATCAATACGAGCATAAGTATGGAAGCCAAACAAGTCGAACAAACGCTCACATTCGTGGCGGATATGTTCTATCTGCTCATTAGGAAGATCAATTGGGGTAACCTTGCGGGATAAGCCTGCTAAGTATTTACTTCTATAGTCGAATACTTCCTGTCCTTTTAAGATCTCGGTAGGTGGTAATGCTACTGACCCACCATTAGGATGACGTGCTACTATACACGAGAATTCTCTTCCATCAATAAAACCCTCGATAACTGCTTCGCTTTCCGTTAGGTGACCTTCTAGTAGAAGTGTTTCTTCGCTGTTGGCGAAATGCTCATCTAAGAAGTCGAGTAAGTCTTCTGGGTGATATATAGTATCAGCACCTATGCTTAATGGAAAACCTATGCCTTCGCGAATATCGGTTAAGCTGCGCATGGCACTTAGCTTTTGCTCATCGCTTTTAGCTGTCCATTCTTCTGCAGAAATGTATTGTAGAAAGAAACTGTTGTCTACCGCTTCTTCAAAGGCTTCCAAGTTGGCATCAATTATAGCTACGCCAATAGATGAACCCTGATTTGCAGGGCGTACTACCAGTTTATCACCAATAACCGACTTTGCTGCTTCAAAATATTGAGCGGTATCCTCTGTCATCATCCACTCATCGCGCTGAATGGTAACGAAAGGTGGCGCGGCCCAACCTGCTGCGTGCATCAATTGCTTTTGCGTGGCCTTGTTCATACCAATGGCGCTAGGCAACTTTCCAGAACCAGAGTAAGGAATATCAAATGCTTCGAGTAGGCCTTGTATCACTCCGTCTTCACCAAACTCACCATGTAAGGCTAAAAAAGCAAAGTCTATCAACTCGGCCAATTCGTTTACATCTACCCTTCTACCAACTTGTTCTATTACAGCATCGCGTTCCTCATTGGTCAACTCGCCTAGGCTTTCTAGGTATACTTGAAAGTTGTTGGGGCTTTCAGGTAATGAACTTGCTGGCGGGTAGAAATCACGGATGGTTCCTTTATATAGATACTGCCAATCGAGCAGAATGAAATTGCGGTGGCTATCAATGAATATAGGTACAGCCTCAAACAAGGTTTTATCCAAGTTATCATACACTGTTCTGCCACCAGCAAAGCTGATCTCTCGCTCTCTACTAGGGCCGCCAAAAAGAACTCCTACCTTCATTGCCTGCTAAAATACTTTTTCCCTTGAAATCGTTCCACGGTTTTTATCCGCCGAATGTTACTTGAAACGCTAAGTGATGGCTATTATAGTATACGCCATGCAGAAAGCATGGGTTAAGAGATGTTAAAGGTGCAGCTTCGCCTTCTTCCCTAACAATTCCTCTTCTGTCTCTTCAAAGTCAGGGTCGGGAACACAACAATCTACTGGACAAACGGCTGCGCATTGGGGTTCTTCGTGAAAACCTACGCACTCGGTGCATTTATCGGTAACAATGAAATAGATCTCATCAGATACGGGATCGAACTTCTTATCTACCTCTACAGAACTACCGTCCATCATGGTCACTTGGCCCGTTACTTCGGTACCATCGGCAAACGACCATTCCACTCCACCTTCGTATATGGCATTATTCGGACATTCCGGCTCACATGCGCCGCAATTGATACATTCGTCAGTTATCATTATCGCCATAGTACTATTCCCTTTATTACTTTTGTAGCTACAAAGTTAAGGCACAGAAAGTTCATAAGCCAAAAGAATACCCACACCCATGAGGCATGTTGAAGATAGGATAGCAGCATTGGTACAATTAGGCGACTGGTTGCACCATCGCGATGAAGAATTAGATGACACTATTCAACAGGCGGCCTATCACAATCCGTGGTTTACAATTGAGAATAGTAGACTGGCATTATCAGCCATAGCGGAGGATATGTTGGCTCCGGAAAAGCTTAACGAGTGGATAGCTAAGTACGACTTTAATGAATCCAAAGCACCAAAAACGATAGGCTTAGTAATGGCGGGCAACCTACCTTTGGTAGGCTTTCATGACCTATTGAGTGTGCTGATGAGTGGGAATAAGGCCCTATTGAAGTTAAGCCATAAAGATACCCTACTTACTAAGGCTCTATTGGCCAAGCTAGAAGAGCTAGCCCCTGAACTAGCAGCCAACATTGCTATAGCCGAGCAACTGAAAGGCTTTGATGCCATTATAGCTACAGGCGGGAATAACACCGCCCGCTACTTTGAACATTACTTTGGTAAGTACCCCAACATTATTCGCAAGCAGCGCAACTCGTTGGCTATATTAACTGGTAATGAATCAAAAGAAGAAATGCATGCTCTTGGGCAAGATGTGTTCCAGTACTTTGGTTTGGGATGTAGAAATGTGAGTCATTTATTAGTACCGCAGGGTTATGACCTAACCCCACTACTTGATTCATGGGAAGTATATGCCTCAACAATGGACCACAACAAATACAAGAACAACTACGATTACCAGCGTACGCTGCTACTGCTGAACAACACCCTTCACCTAGCTAGCGATTTTGTAATGCTTACGGAAAATAGTCAGCTACAAAGCCCTATATCTACCCTTTACTATACTAGTTACAATAGCGAGGATGATATTGCTAACTACCTGATAGATAATCACGCTGCCTTGCAAGTGGTGGTAGCTAGCGAACGTGAAGGTACCCTACCTTTTGGCCAAAGCCAACGCCCGCAGCTTTGGGACTATGCGGATAAGGTGGATGTGATGGAGTTTTTGATGGGGTTGGAATAAAATGAATACAATAACAGAAGTAGTCAAGCAGTATGTAGATAATTCTCTTAAATGGTTAGATGAGCATGGTTTTATGCAGTTACCAACTAAGGAGATGCCTGAGGATATGTTTGATGAAGCCAGATATAATGGTGGAGAGTATAGACCATGGAAAGCACCCACTAGTACTGTTAAGGACAAAGATCTTGATAGATTAGAAACTAGAATTGGCCTTTTATACCCAATATACTATCGAGAACTATTGAAATATAGGCACTTCTATGAGCTAAATGATAGTGTAAATTATATTACATTTTTTAGGCATGCAAGTGATACGTGGGAGCATACGCTAATAGATAAGTACTACAACTCGTGGGAACCTGATGTTCTTATAAAAAGGGGATATTTAATTTTTGGTAATTATCAAGATTGGGGCATCATGTGTTTTGATACAAACAATTGGAATGCTAAAAAAAGAGACTGCCCAATAATAATGATAGACCATTAGGATCTTTACAATGACGAAGTTCAACTAGATTTAATGTACGATAGCACTTTAGCGATGTTCGAACACATGGTACATCTACAACAGCTTCCTAAAGATGACCCTTCAAAAAGTAATTAATAGAAAACTAACTATTGAATGGAAGAAATACTCATACGTAACGTAATGCCTTTCTTATTAGGCTTGTTTATTCTATTAATGTCTTACAGTAAAATGAAATGGGCTACTGAACCAGAAAAAAAGGATAGGTCATTGAGATCTGTTCTCGGAGATATTTGGAAGATCGATAATTTCCTTAGCTCCATTTTGGGTTTGGCCATCGGCATAGCTTTAATGACCTTCGGTGTATACCGACTTACTGAGTTATTCTAACAGTTCAATAATGCTAAGAAAATGAGCCAAGAACAGTACATAATATTTGAAAGATACCCCGAGGCAGAAGTTGCAAAGGAATTAGTTGTGGCTTTTCGCGAAGCCAATATCAACTTTGAGTTGCTAGATAATTCACCTGCATTTGATGTGACCATGTCTAACAACACCATGTTAAATGAAGTAGTACTAAATGTACACAAGGATGATTTTGAAAGAGCCCGAAAGCTTCAAGAGGAGCTAGCTGAAGCAGATATAGCTGCGGTGGGTGAAGATCATTACCTGTATGAGTTCACCAACCAAGAATTGTATGAGGTACTACAAAAAGCTGACGAATGGAGTGCTTTTGATGTAACACTAGCCAAGCAAGTACTGCTATCGCGAGGGGAAGTTGTTAGTAAAGATTTACAGCAATCGCTAAAAAAGAAACGGATTGAAGAACTCTCAAAAACGGACGATAGTGAATCTACCTTTATAACTTGGGGTTACCTATGTGCCTTTTTAGGTGGGCTTTTGGGAATATTTATCGGTTACCACTTACAGAATGGAAAGCGCACGCTACCTAATGGCGATAAGGTGAATTTATTCACAGAAAAAGGTCAAAAACAGGGCGGTCTGATCTTTACTATCAGTTGCTTTACCTTCCCTATAAGTTTCTGCTTTTATGTATTCAGTGAAGCTGTATTAAACATGGTAGGCTAGTCCTATAACTCCCCAAGTTCTTCCAACATTTCAAAGCTCATACCATCTACTCCTGGAATAATTAAAAACTTAACCTTCGCTTCTACCTCACCGCGGTTTTGAACTACCAGATATTGCTTTTCTGTGAGCTCTACTGTGGCCTTTTTTTTAGATGGGACTTGGGTTGGTATACTCTTAGAACCGTCTTTGGCTTTTGCGACCAACCATACCGTTATATCCGACTTGTTTGTGACAGTAACCTCAAATTGTTTATCGCTGCTTCGCCCTATTTCAAATTGCTTCCCAACAGGAATGATCCGAATATTATCCTCCTTGTCAACCGTAAAAGAAAAAAGAAGTGCCACTACTGGCAATAAGAATAAGCTGCGCATGACCTTATATTTAGTTAGCAGAACACAAAAAATCAACGAAAAGAGGATGTTTATGTTTAAAAGCTAGCCCTACTTGGCAAACAACTCCACCAACTTACCAATAACAAAATCCACCTCTTTCTTAGTATTGTGCTTGCAGAAGCTGAATCGGATCGAGGTACGAGAAGGATCAATGTTTAGTTCAGTCAACACATGGCTACCTGCATCAGAACCTGATGAACAGGCACTTCCTGCTGACACGGCTACACCGTTTATATCAAGGTTAAATAGTAAGAACGAACTTTTCTCGTGAGGTGGGAAACATACGTTGAGCACGGTGAATAGCGAGTTGTCTGCATCTCCATTTCGCTCAATGCCTTTTATGTTGGTCTCTAGTTGCTCCCACATGTAGTTCTTAAGACCGTCAATGTGTTGGCGGTCGGCATCTAAGTTATCGTAAGCCATTTTCATTGCGGCAGCCATTCCTACAATACCGTAGATATTCTCTGTACCTGCGCGCATGTTGCGCTCTTGCGCTCCACCTTGAATAAACGGATGGATCTTAACATCAGAATCAATATAGAGTATCCCAACACCTTTTGGGCCATGGAATTTGTGACCTGCGGCAGTAATGAAGTGGGCTTTCAGTTTTTGTACATCTATAGGATAATGCGCCACTGTTTGTACGGTATCACAAAAGAATAAGGCTTTGTACTCTTCGCATAGATCTCCTACCTTATTAATGTCTAGTAGGTTTCCTATTTCGTTATTGGCGTGCATCAAAGCTACTAGGGTCTCTCCTTCTGTAGCCTTTAGTAATTCTTCTAAATGGTTGTAATTCACACAGCCTTTGCCATCTAGCTCTACGTAGTGCAATTTCACTAAGCCCTTCTTTTCGTAGGCTTGAAGTGGATGCAGATTGCAGTGATGCTCTATCTTACTGGTAATAACTTCTTTAATTCGCCCACCACCAATCAGACAACTGAAAATAGTATTTGCTGATTCTGTTCCACCACTGGTGAAGAATATCTCGGCTGTGCTGGCAGTCAGAAGGTCAGCAATTGTTTTACGGGCTTTTTCTACCGCTGCTTTGGTTTCGCGACCGAAGCCATGTATGGAAGAAGGATTACCGAATTTCTCGGTTAGGTAAGGCATCATTTCGGCCAACACATCTTTATCTAAAGCTGTTGTGGCTGCATTGTCGAAATATACTCTCATGCTAGTTCCCGTTATTGTTCACCACCTCCTTTATATCGGTCATGATCTGGTTAGCGATATGGTCGGCCGTACTTGCCGAGCTACTTTCTGAATAGATACGGATAATTGGCTCCGTATTCGATTTACGAAGGTGCACCCAGTAGTCTTCAAAATCTATCTTCACCCCATCAATGGTGCTAACATCTTCTTTTTTATACTTCTTGTGAATGGCCTTAAGCACTAAGTCTACGTCTATCTCTGGCGTCAACTGTATCTTGTTCTTCGACATGAAGTAGTTTGGGTACGTAGCCCTTAATCCCGAACTGCGTTTACCGCTCTTCGCCAAATGCGTTAAAAACAAACCTATTCCAACCAAAGCATCGCGACCGTAGTGTAATTCAGGGTAAATAACCCCACCATTCCCTTCACCACCAATAACTGCTTTAACAGCTTTCATTTTTTCTACCACATTCACCTCGCCTACCGCTGCTGCGTGGTATTCGCCACCTTGCTTTTGAGTTACATCGCGTAATGCACGTGTAGAAGAGAGGTTAGAAACGGTGTTACCTTTCTTATGTTGAAGGATATAATCAGCAATAGCTACCAAAGTATATTCTTCGCCAAAAAGCTCACCGTCATCACTCACAAATACCAAACGGTCTACATCAGGATCTACCACAATACCTAGGTCGGCATTCTGTTTCTTCACCTCGTTGCATATCTCGTTCAGGTTCTCGCGTAGTGGCTCAGGATTATGCGGAAAGTGGCCTGTAGGGTCGCAATACAACTCTACTATATCTTCCACACCCAAGGCGCGAAGCAAAGCAGGCACAGCTATTCCACCTGTGGAATTAACAGCATCTACCACTACTTTAAAGTTCTTTTTTGCTACTGCTGCTTTATCTACTAAAGGCAATGCCAATACGGCATCAATATGCTTCTGTATGTAACCATCTAGTTGACTGTAGCTGCCTAAGTTGTTCACTTCTACAAAGTCGTAGCTTTCGTCGGCGGCAATTTGCAGCACATCTTCGCCATCTTTTGCAGAAATAAACTCTCCTTTTTCGTTCAATAATTTAAGGGCATTCCACTGTTTAGGATTGTGGCTGGCGGTAATAATAATTCCACCTGCGGCCTTCTCTTTCTCTACTGCTATCTCTACCGTTGGTGTGGTACTCAACCCTAGGTCTACCACCTCTAAACCAAGCCCCAAAAGGGTTCCTGTTACTAGGTGATTAACCATTTCGCCCGAAATACGAGCGTCGCGACCAATAATTACCTTGCGAATTTTGGAGTTCTTTTTCAGCCAAGTGCCATAGGCAGCTGTGAACTTTACCACGTCGGGTGGAGTAAGGTTATCGCCTACTTCTCCCCCTATCGTTCCGCGTATTCCTGAGATGGATCTTATCAGTGTCAATTTCCCTAATTTTGGACGGCAAATTTAGAACTTAATTTAAACAAACCGTGGCGGTTATAAACAAACCTGAACACATTATGGAAGAAGCTGATTGGTATGAAAGCTGGTTCAACTCGCCTTATTGGCGCGTACTCTATCACCAGCGCGATGAAGCAGAGGCGCATGCTTTTTTAGATAGACTATTAGAACATTTGAAACCGGAGGAAAGCAGCGACATTATGGACCTTGCTTGCGGTAGCGGACGACATGCCCGATACCTTGCCACCAAAGGCTTTGACGTAGTAGGCGTAGATATTTCGGATGACAACATACAAGAGGCTAGTAAATGGGAGAACCCACACCTCAGCTTTTTTCAGCACGATATGCGTAAGCTGTTCCGTATTAACTACTTCCATTTCATTTTCAACTTCTTTACCAGCTTCGGTTACTTTGAGCACCCGCTTGATAATATCCGCACCCTTAAGGCAGTGAATAAAGGATTACGCCCTGGCGGATGCTTTACTATCGACTTTTTGAATGCTAAAAAGGTAATAGCCAACATAGTTACCGAAGAAACCAAAACGGTAAAAGACATCGACTTCCACTTGAAGCGACGACATGATAATGGCTACATTATTAAAGAGATAAGCTTTACCGCTGAAGGAAAAGACTACCAATTTGCTGAGCGTGTAGAAGCATTGACCTTAGACAATTTTAAAGACCTATTTAGTAAAACAGGTTTCGAAATAAAAGACGTGTTTGGCGATTACCAATTGGGGGAATACGACGAGAACACTAGCGATAGACTGATAATAAATGCCCAGAAAGCCTAATCGAGCAGCATATCCAGCTCGATCAGCACATCTACTGGCACATAAATGTC
>CAYGTK010000120.1:0-13159 GCA_964352775.1 uncultured Chitinophagaceae bacterium | reverse complement strand
GGACTTTGGTGATAGTACGTTTTCTACTGGCGATTCGGTTACCTTCTTTAAACAATATGCCTTACCTGGCAGCTATACCATTACCCAAACCATTACCAGTAGCGGTGGAAAGATCAGTACGTTCAGCAAACCCATTGAGGTAAGCACTTGGTCAATGAACAGTATCACGCTCACTCGTTTTCCAATATTTCAAAACACGGGTCCACATACTACTTGGGACGATGATAGCACTTCGCTTCCCGACATCACTATTCTATATGGCGAGTTTCTTGATAGCCTTGAGATCTCTTCTACAATTGATGATGCGGCCTTCAGCGAACTTCCTTTTGAACTAAGCATCTCCCCTACTTACACCTTTCCAGAAGGATTGATGTATATCATAATTGCTGATAAGGATAGTACTTGCTTCACTGGGATGGATACGCTGATCATCAACCCCTACCAAGAAGGTGCTAATGATACTATTAGAGCATCGAGCTTTGCTGTAGATGTGATCATTGGTTTCTGAACCTAGACAGGCTCTAGATCCTTAACTTAGCAACAAACACAAGCCTATGCGCTTCTCTCATTTATTATATCGTCGAGATTTCAGGATGGCCCTACTCGACATTTTTATGATGTTCTTGGTTATGATAAACCTAGGCTACATCATATTCGAATACAACTTTGAGGTTAAGCTGATAAGGGAGTTGATACAAAGCATCTCCCCCACTTTTCACGATTGGTATGCAGGAACGCTGCATAAAAATTTCTTCTACTACGACCTAATTTTCGTTGCCATCTTTTTGGCCGAGCTCTTAGGCCGCTGGGCATTGGCTATCCACCGAAAAACTTACGAGAAGTGGTTTTTCTATCCCTTTGCCCATTGGTACGATGTGCTAGGCTGCATCCCTTTAAGTGCCTTTAGGGCTTTACGTTTTTTACGTGTAATATCGCTAACCATACGTCTTCACAAGTTAAAGGTGATCAACATCAGGGAATTCTATATCTACAGAGTGATCATGAAGTATGTGGGTGTGTTTACAGAAGAAGTATCTGATAGAGTGGTACTTAACGTGCTTGATGGTGTACAAGAGCAAATAGAGGTAGGCAACCCAGTAGTAGAGCGTATTGTAAAAGAAGTGGTTCTACCCCAAAAGACAGTATTAGTAGATTGGATATCGCACCGATTACAACACATTACCGACCATGCTTACAAAAGCTATGAGCCTGAAATAAAGGAATATGTACGCGAATGTATTCTGGAAGCTACTGCCGATAATCGAGAATTGAAAGCCCTTAAGCTAGTACCCGTAGTCGGTCCACTAAGCGCAGGTGCTATTGAGCATGCTATTCACGATATTACCTTCAATGTGATCAACTCTATAGTGCGAGACTTGGCCAGCGATAACAACCGCGACTTGGTACAAGACATTACTGATATGAGCATAGATGCCATGCTTGATGTAGAGAACGACAAAGTATTAGACGGCTTGGTAAAAGGTATGGCCAATAGCTCTATAGACATCATTAAAGAGCAGGTGGCCATTAAACAATGGAAGGTAAAAGAAGAATTGGAAAAAGAGATGGCCAAGTAACTAAGTAGACCTTACTAATCTGTAATAAAAAAGGGAAACCATATGGCTTCCCTTTCTTTTAAATATATCGGTCTCTTACTCATCTTCCGCCTCAACTTCTGCTAAGTTCAAAGGCTGTTGTTTAACTACTTCGTGTTCCTGTATCATCTCATTTAAAATATCATCTTTAACACTTATCACACCATCAGTTTTTGGCTTGCCAAATAATTCAGGATGAACAAATTTACCTACGTTGTGAGCCGGCTTATTCTGCTCAACAATTCTTTCATCAGGGTTTTGCTGAAGGTATAGGTCATTTCTTTCGGCCATTACCTGCCATGATACTTTTAATCCTGCTGTACCACCGGCAACAACAAACTGTCCATTACCAATTTCCTCTTTAATGTAAAGGCCTGGAGCCGCACCACCTACAGGTGTTAAATGATACGAAAAATCGTGATTGATGTCGTGAAAGTAAGAAGGTAGGGTTACTACTCCCTCTCCATTAGCATCTAATAGTACATTACCTCTGTAAATATTTAATACTTCATCAGACTCTAAGGTGAAGTGACGTAAGTACATATTCTCAGGATCTGTCGGGTGGTCAATTCTAAAGGTCTTCACACCACCAGCTACCAAGTTTCCATTACAGAATAAGCCACCTACTGCACCTACATCTTCATTGGCTAAAATTCCAAATCCTACACCTGGGGTATTTGTGGCTCCTAATACACCAGTAAAACCAAGACCACCAACACCAGCATTGTCATTAGTTCCACTTACGTTCGGTGCTACATTCAATCCGTAAGTTGCAAAACCGCCATTGGTTTGCGTTTGACCAACAACACCATAGTAACCTAGGGCTGTAACACCAGCGGCCGGGTTAACGGCTGTTCCTGAAGCAGCAGCATTGTTCTGTCCATATACTCCACTTCCCTGCACTTGAGCATTCTCACCTACTACGCCATTAAATCCACGTCCTAATACACCATGCCCACCAGTAGTTCTGAGGTTATTACCCAGAATAGCAGACTCAGTAGTCGAAGTAGCTTCGGCCTGACCTGATAAGCCATAAGCCAAACTTGATGAACTTCCTGTAATAGCTGAGGCTATGTTTGAGTTGGCATTAGTAGTAGCCTGAATTGATGAAAACGTATTTGCAGCATTATTAGCATCGGCTTGAATGGCTACACCTGTACCCGTATTGGTAACATCTAAAGCAACAACTCCCGTTCCTGAGGTATTGATCTCAACACCTCCTGCATCAGCAGTAATAACACGTCCTACTCCGGGACCACCAAAGTCATATGCAGCGTCAAGAGTTCCACCTCCGCCGCCAGGTCCGGTCGGGCCGATAGGGCCAGCCGCTCCGGTTGCACCCTGTGTACCTGCTGGCCCTGTAGGTCCAGTAGCACCATCCGACCCATTCGCTCCTGCGGGGCCGGCAACTCCGGCTACACCCTGTGGTCCTGCTGGACCAGCCGCTCCATTCAATCCATTTGCTCCAGCGGGTCCGGCAGGTCCTGCTACTCCCTGAAGTCCTTGTGGTCCGGCAATACCTTGTGGCCCTGTTGGACCAGCTGTTCCTGCGGGACCTGTAGCTCCTGCTGTACCTTGTGGCCCAGTAGGACCTACACTTCCGCCACTTATAGGTAACACTACTGAATTACCTCCACTAATGGTCAATGTATTGCTCCCACCATTCCAGTTTAAGGTCTGATCATCCGTCGCGGGGTCACCTTGTGGGCCCGTAGCACCAGCTAAACCTGTAGGCCCAGTGGCACCATTTGCCCCTGCGGGACCAGCTACACCGGCAGCACCTTGTGGTCCAGTAGGACCAGTAGCGCCATCAGCTCCTGCCGGACCTGCAGCTCCCGCCGCACCTTGTACACCCGTTGGCCCAGTAGGACCTACACTTCCACCGCTTATAGGTAGCACTACTGAATTACCACCACTAATGGTCAATGTATTGCTCCCACCATTCCAGTTCAAAGTCTGATCATCCGTTGCGGGATCGCCTTGTGGACCCGTAGCACCAGTAGCGCCATCTGCTCCATTAGTACCTGCAGGACCAGCTGGACCTGTATTGCTTTGAAGAATTACAAAACCGCCACTACTTAGCCTTAGTGTATCATTACTTAGGCTTAAGCTTTGCAGCTCGTTCGTAGGGTCAGCATCAGCATCATCAGTATTCAGTGCGGTGCCAGCAACATTACTATACAATGAATAAGGCACACTTATCAACTCGCTGATACCCATAGAAATATAATTCGTTCCAGCATTGTCTAAGTCCAAAAACACCTCTATATGATAGGGGCCATTAGCCCAATTGATCGCACTGAAGTTACCCGTTGTGACAACACCCTCTCCTAGTTTAACATTCACTAAGCCAAAGTCATTGGTTGCCGTTTTATGATCTTCAGTGTAAGCTACTACGCCTCCAGTTGAACTATCAATTACTGTTAAGCGTATGTTTACAGTTTGGCTAGCTAATATTCCTCCTTGTGCATCTCGTACAACAGCTTGGTAATTCACCGCTTCAGGGGCTTGTGCCCATGTGGTAAGGGCGATCATCATAAGGATCCCGGACAATAAAAGAGTCTTCATTTTTAAGTTTTAGATGGTGTAAATAGGTTTAGCAACGTTAAGTGGCACCTTTAAAATTAAGAATTATATTCATAATTAAAGTCGAAAAAAGGGTAAAAGTGGTTTACTAAATACCCCTGTCCTAATTAAGCTAGAGGTCAAGAAAAAATGCGCCATTATTAGGTTTTGTAATAGTGTCTTGTTCTAAGGTATCTTCACGTACAGTTCCGCATTACTTCTTACGATAAGCGAAGAGCCTGATTCCATATCTAACTTTCTGCAAAATCCAGTAAACGTAGTCTTGATCTCTGGCTGATTTACTGGCGCACTCGGAATGAATACTTCCGTCGTTTTATCTGGTACCTGACTACAGCCCCAGTTACCGGCTTTATGCCAGTCGGTATCTATTGTTCCCGTCCATATTATAAGTGTGCCACAGCCAGTTCCGTTATCCTCATCTGCCCCTATGGTAGGTGGGTTAGGTCTGGTGTCACCATCAATGTCTTCTGTAATACCACCAAAAGTAATTCCAGCACCCGCTAGTGAGGCTTCACTAATATGCAAGTCCATAGGTGAAGTGGTAGAGGTGTATTGTGGGTCTATACTAACCGAATTAGCATCATAACCTGATACGCCTTGCCAAGTGGCTAAGTCTGCTTGATTGCCAGAACGGTAAATAAACTCTGTATTACCTGTTATGAAGTTATTATAGTCACTTTCTACTAAGCCGGTTGTAGGACTTAAGATATACATAGCATATCCAGCACCACCAGCGATCAGGTTGTTATTGTACAAACGAATATTGCTGGCTCCATTCATGTAGAACGTTCTAGAACTTGAAGCATTGGTACCATTGGTGTACATGTTGTTATAGATCACATCAATATAAGATGATGTGCTTCCCAAGAAGATGGCATAGCAAGAGCTTGTACCTTCGGCTGATATAAAGTTATTGGCTATTACACCACGGTTGCCAGCTGTAAGATTGGTTGGCCCAGTGTTAATACCCGTTTTAGCATTACTGGTTCCTGAAACCTCAATGATATTCCGACGAATACTTAAGTTACCATCAACATAAAATAGATCAACACCTGTTGCATTTGCGGTAGCTACCCCATTTCTAATGGTATTGCCTTCAATAGTGGCATTGGTTTGATACTGTAGATTGATACCAAAAGCATTGAAGCCAATTATCTCGTTGTTGGTAATTACCGGTCCGTCTTCATAGGCCGACGAAGTTGCATCCAGTAATATCCCATAGCTACCATTATTTAAGGTGTTACCATCAAATAGCAGGTTGTCATCTGTTGCAGCTACATCGTCATCGCCATACACTAAGGCCCGGTTGATACTATTGGAAGTTGATACAGGTGCTTCAATAATGTTGTTGATGAATTGGATGTCATCGTTGGCCTGAGTAAAGGCGATAATCCCAGCATAACTACCGGTACTGGTTGTATTTATGGTTAACTCACGGAAACGTAAGAAAGAAGAACCATCAATATTCAGTACATAGTTATCAGAGAAAGCTTGACTATTATATTGAAGTATAGCAGGGTTCGTATTAGCCGGGTCAGCTTGGAATGTAACCGTGTTTACAGCTGATACTCCATCAATAGTATTTATCTGTACCTGCTCCGTATATGTTGCTTCTCGTACATCAAATACTACTGGCCCACATACGCCATATGCATGTAGTGCTGCTACGGCGGTGTTAAAGTTTCCAAAATCAAAACCAACACCACCAATTGTGTACGTACCATTAAGTGCTGTGTATTGATTGATAAGTGTCAGCGTATCATTAGCACTATTGTTATCAGCTACACCATTCGGCAGGCTGGTGGTAAACACAAAATCATACGATGTATTCGATACTAAATTGACGTTGCCTAATACCACATTGGTAGTGCCAAACTGCGGTACATTCACCCCAGTAACATTTACAGGTGTTTGCGCTACTCCACCTACTGACCAGTTTACCGTAAAGCTGGTTAAGTTATTCGTCCCAAGATTGGTCACTTCAATTTCAAAAGCATTACTACCCGGACAAGGGTCAATTGGACTGATCAAGGAACTTGGAGTTGCATCATTGGCTACCGTTGGAACAGAGATCTCATCTGCCCCCATAGTAGGAGTAGGTAAACGGAAGTCCCCATCAATATCTTCTGTAATACCCACAGTACCGGTACCGGCTGATAATCCTAATTCCGCTACGTGTAAGTCAGTTGCTGAGGTAAACTGCGGATCTAACTCTAATGAATTCGCATCATCTGATAATAATGCTTGCCAAGTAGCTAAAGTATAGTCACCACTAGAATAAGCAATACTAGCTGAACCTGTAGCGTAATAATTATTGTAGTCAATAGTTCCTATATCTACCCTGTTGTTGGTACTTGCTAAGTATATTCCAGTTTGAGAGGTACCGCCGTTGGTAACAGAAAAAATATTATTTACAATGTTAATAGTCCCATCAGCAATAGTAGTTGACCCCATGTAAAGAGCCGCATAACCCAAGGAGTTATTACTACTAGTCATGCTAACCGTATTGTGGTACACATTTACATAATCGCTACCCGTAATGTCAATACCACGAGGGGCGTTGTAAGAACCTCCAATAAATACAAAGTTGTTGGCTACTAATGCTTCATTACCCGATGTAGCATCGGAGTTATCAATTACAATACCCGAACGCATAAAATCGCTACCAATAATATTACTAAGTACACGTGTAGCACCTGAACTATTATCAATATCAATGGCTGCATAGCTTGTATTAGCTCCACTAGCACTGGTGATAGTATTACCCGTTACCTGTGGCGCAGCACAATCATCTAAATACATTCCTCTGCGAGAGTTACTAGCAAATGTATTGCCATCTATCTCTATACCTGAGCTTTCAGCCGAACCACTCGCAAAATAGATACCGTTACCACCATTTTGAATGGTAGAGTTGCGAATGATCATATTGTCGATCAGCAGTGATGTGGTGCTTTCGCTAGCATAAATTACCGCATTTGTATTCGAAGTAGAAGTAGATGAACTACCATCTAGAATACAGCCATCAACGATAAGGTCATCCGCATCATCTTGCAATTCAATGGCACTAACCGCACTTGAGCCCGTATAGTCTATCGTCATATTTTCGAAGCGGAAGTAGTCGGCATTATGAAGTACAACTACATCAGTAGTACTTGATTGTAATGTAACCTGTGCGGCTACCCCAGTTGCTGAACGGAAAGTAACCGTGTTAACAGCCGACACTCCTACAATATCTGTTAAAATAATATTCTCATTATACACGTCAGTAGCAACTTCAAAAATTACTGGGCCACAAACACCCAAAGCATTCAAGTCAGCCGCTGCATCCGCGAACGAAGCATAATTGATACCGCCAGTTGCCTGCCCAGCATCGATTGTATAGGTGCCACCCAAGCCGCTGGCTAAGGTTACCCCGCTGTTTCCTGAACAGTTATTGGCTTCATTACCTTCAGTAATAGTGTTATTTACATCTACCTCAAACGATACATCGCTGCTGCCATTTAAGGCCAGGGTGAAGGTTAAGGTAGTTGTTGCACTTGGTGCCAAACCTGTTGCAAATGATTGCGTTGCTGTTGCTGTACCTCCACAAACCAAACTACCTTGATAGGCAGCCACATCAAATGAAGTGGCTGGTACTGCCTGAAGTCCTGCATTTTCCACTACAACATCGTAGCTAACCGTTCCACCGCTACATACATTAGTAACATCGGGCGTAATTGATTGAATTACCAGATCAGAAGAAGTGGGGATATCTGTAGTGGCACAAGCTTTAGGTGCCTGTTCGGCCAACTGAATATTATCTGACCATACATAGTATACATTACCGGTGTTGTAAGCACAATCAGCATTGATATAGAACAGTATAGCCGACTTATCTGTAACTGTAGAAAGATCAAATTCCACTACTACTTCTTCACAGTTCCGCACTTGCGTAAAGAACAGATCGCTAGTAGAAACACCATTTACCATAGAGGCACTAATGTATGTTCCGCCTGGAGATCCTGCAGTTGGTGCCCACATGTTGAAGTAAACACGGTCGTTAGGCTGACTTGCGAAGAAGGAGTTCGATAGATCGAAAGTCATTTCCATTACGTTCAACGTATTACAATCAGTTGCTGGAGAGCGTAAGAAGCATCCATAGAAGTTGTTGAACGATCCGGAGAACCCTACAGCTCCGCCCGAACAACCAGTAGACCCATCCCAAGTCATGCCTCCGGTAGTACAGCTACTTGGCGACCACCAAACATTGGTAGGACCACTTCCGGCAGTGGTATTTAGATCACCGCTTGAATTAAATTCTTGTAAAGTTAGTAATGATGCTCCAGCACCTCCACGCTCATCGCCATCGTTGTTTCTGGCTTTAGCCACATAACAGTATTCGGTAGAAGCATTCAATCCAGTAACTGTGGTTGTGCCCCAAACTGCTTTGGTTTGGAATACCTCAATAGCACCCAGTGTTCCATTCGCTTGCACATATTGCCCGGTTGTCGATTCATAAATGGAATAGGTGGTTATAGCTGGGTTTAATACTGGCGTTTCATTCGCAATGGCAATATCCATTGTATTGCTGGTAGAATTACTAGTAGTAGGAATTTCAGGATTATCACAAGCTGTGTATACTGGCGTAACCATAGTGGCCCAGTTACAAGTTTGTGAACCATCTTTAGCTCGTACCCTATAGTACATAGCTACGTTAGGGTTGTCAGCAAAATTATGATCGTAAGAGTTGGTAGATACTGAACCCAAAGATGTCCATGAGCTGCCATTATTCGAAAACTCAATATCGTATCCAGTAGCACCAGAAAGGGCATCCCAGGTTACATCCATATGGTGGGCTAAGCCATTGGCTGGTGTTCCAATAGCAGCTGCTAAATTAGCTACTGGCGCACAGGTTAATGAAGGTACCTCAAAGGTTACACGGTAGTCTTCTACCTCGCTGTAAAAGCCTAAACCATCTGAAATGTTGTTACATCCCGCTAGGGTATTACCTAAACTTGCAAATTGGTCATAACGTAAACGTACCCGCATAGCCGCCTGCATACCATTAGTTACCGTGCTGGGTACTGTAAAGTTGAATATAAAAGGATTCGCCGCTGGGTCTGATAATCGACCGACTATTTCATTGGCATCATCAAAATCACCATCACCATTCCAATCAATAAACACACCTGCTACTACAGTATATCCAGAGTGCTCAATGTTAATACTGTAATTGCCATTGGCCTCCATGGTCAAACCATTGGAGAAACTACCCATCATATTGGTGTAGTTATACATTATTATGGTGCCACCAGTTTGAACACCAAAGAAGGCACTATTATTATCCATAACAGTACCACTTGGTCCTGTTACCAGTACTCTAGAAATATTTACCTTATCGACAGTACTATTGGTTGAAACATTATCGGCATTACCATTTACAGTACCGCAAACTTCCCCTCCACTTATTGCAGGTAAAGCAAGTACCGTAAGGTCTTTAGTTTGGCTGTTAGTGTAGTTACCGCATGGATCTACCGTACCAAGGTTACCAGCTAAGGCACGCACACGCATTCGCATAGCGCCGCTGGAGGTTACCGGTATGGGGAAATAGGCGGCATAGGTGTTCCCTACGGTGCTGCTAAAGTTTGCTATTTCCAAAAGTTCACCACCGGAATTGATGGACGTGTTATCAAATACGCCATCGCCATTGAAGTCTATCCATGCGGCAACGGTTGTGCTAGCTGAAATATTAGCGCGTATGGTAGCTGCAAAATGATGATACTGACCAGCTACTACTGTTGCATAACCATAAGTAGCAGTATCACTGTAATCTAAGTAGTTGTTGGTGAAGTATCCGGGGTTCGGGTCGCCCCACTCATGAAACACCATGTCTTCAATATGATTATTGAATGCAGAGTTTCCTATACCAGCCCCACTACAATAGCTAGGGTTAGCGGCTACCAATACTTCAATCACGTTGCTGTTATCACTACAAGAGCCGCCGTCGGTTACTACCGCACGATAAAAATAGGTGCCATCAGCAAGGCTTCCAGTAACATAGCTATCAGTAGTTGCACCCAAGCCACCGGAAACATTTGCCCAGCCTGTAGTTCCATTCGCTGACACCTGCCATTGAATGGTTGAGCCTGAATAACCCGTTAATGTCATATTGGCTGTACCGTTGGTTGGTACATATTGATAACTAGGCGATGCTGTTCCGGCTACACAACTACTGGTAGGTATACCCCGAACAATAATATCATCAACAATAAAACCACCCCCAGTACCATAACAGGCATCAATTACTGCTCTAAATGCCAATGCAAAATTAGCTTGGTTGTCTCTACTAGCCGGCAGTGTAATAGTTGTAGTAGTTACACCTGAGTTACCATAGTATAAACCACCTGTGTAGGTTCCATAACCATTTCCATCGGTACCTCCCTGCCCTTGCGATTGATCTAACAACCAAGTAGAACCACCATCAATAGATGTGTTTACGGTACCGTAATCAAACAACTGGCCGCTAAATGTTTCACCTGTGCTACGCCATTTAAACTCTACAGTAATATTTGTATACCCAACCGTAGAAATAGGCACATACGCCCAACGAGTTGTAGAATTAGGAAATAAGCCACAACTAGTACCATTGTAATATTGAAAGGGGCTAGCATAAAAAGGAGAATTTCCATTGAAAAGTCCTACGCCAAGAGACCGTCCCGTTATCGGTGCAAAGCTTCCAGTACCTATAGTTGAGAGGTTCCAAACATGCCTGTAAACACCAGCATACTGTGCTGCTGTTGAGCTTGCCAACCATCCATTATTAGGAGTTATTTCAGAAAGAATAGAATTAGAAAAACCTCCGTTGTTGCCGTCAAAGTTCTGTTGGTAAATAACAACTTGAGCGTTTACTGCAGTAGAAAGCAATAAGCTGGCAACAAGGACTAAAAAGCTCGTCTTGAGGCCAAAAAAACAGAATCGATAGTATGAGGGGTTGAAAGTGTAAAACTTCACTATATGCAGTAGGATTTGTTACCAAATATTTAATAAAACACTAAGGTAATGCACAAAACCATTAAATGCCAATATTTCTTATATGTGGCCATGAATTTTCAATTAAAAGACTGTGGAAACCGATAAACTCCACAGTCTGCATTACAAATAGCGTTTTTGTGTAAAACTGTCAAATGCTTTGATCTCGCCCTTCTGAGAATTCAGAAGAAAGGCCTAAGTCAATAGTTCTTAGGTCTAAGGAATGGTCTGTTCCCGCATTACTCCCATAGTGATATCAATTGTTACACCTATGTTGTACAAGTCATTCTAAAAAGAAAAAGCCACAGCTGAAAGCTGCGGCCTTTGTAGTAGCGAGAAGGGGACTCGAACCCTTTTAATTATTCTAATACATATTTTATCAAAATACAGGTGTAGAGCACTATTATCATGGTGTATGTGGTAGTATAGGATTGCAATAAGTTAAATAAAGTAAAGAAATAACGTCCCCTATTTCGGAACAGGGGACAAAAAATATTATCTTTAAGTAAACTTTTAGATATGGCTTCAGCACGTTTCAATCTCAAATCTCCAGGTGCAAAAGGAGAAAGTCTTATTTACCTAATGTTTTCCTATTCGAGTTATCGATTGAAGTACTCCACGAGGCAAAAGATCGCCAATAAGGACTGGAACAAGTCAAAGCAACGTATAAAGGCAAATGTAACGGGTAGCAGTGCTGTTAATGCCTACTTGGACCATTTAGCCGCAAAGGCCAACTCCATACTCTTAGAATGCACTAAGGAGGGAGAAACACCTACTCCTGATATATTAAGAGAAAAGATGGATAAGTCACTTGGCAAGATTGAGCTAAAGAAGTTGAGTATTTATCAGGCCTTCGATGAGTTCCTAAACTCAAAGCGAAATGATGTGGCTGAACGTACCATCCGAAAGTATAGAACTGTAAAGAACCTATTGCAGGAATTTGATAGCTATTCGGGTAATCGCCTAACATTTCAATCTATTAATGATGTGTATTATGAGAAGTTGATGGACTTCTTTTATCATAAAAAAGAATATGTAAACAACACTTGTAGCAAATACATATCGACACTAAAGACCTTTATGGATTGGGCAAATAAAAGAGGGCACACCAATAACATATCCCACCGTGATTTCAAAGCCAAAAGGAAACCAGCAGAAATAATCTATTTGCAAGAAAATGAATTATTACTCCTTTTTAATTTCGACCTATCTAAAAACCCTAGACTGGACCGTATTAGAGATTTGTTTTGCTTAGCGTGTTTTTCAGGATTGCGTTTTTCTGACGCATCACAAATCAAAACAGAGAATATTAAAGGTGGTAACATTGTATACCACATTAACAAAACTCGTGAAACACTTACTATTCCATTGAATAGTTATTCAGCTTCTATTATAGATAAGTATATGGACAGGCTAGGCTTTCTTCCTTCAATCAGCAATCAAAAGGCTAATATTTATTTAAAGGAGCTTTGTGAGCTTGCTGGATTGGATAGAATCGAAACAAAAGTGCAATACCGAGGAGCAAATAAGATTGAAATCAAGAAACCCCTCCATCAATTTATAAGTTTTCACGATGCAAGGCGAACTTTTGTTACTCTTGCACTCGAAAAAGGTATGAGATCGGAGGTTGTAAAGAAAATAACCGTGCATAAAAACGATGCTTCTTTTAAACGCTATATCAAAATTACCGATAAGGTTAAAGAGAATGAAATGCACAGTCTTTGGGGAGAACCTGCTCAATTAAAAGCCGTTTAAGGATAGTAATCATAGCCTTAGAATACTTATCGGAAACGAAGTACGATTGTTGATAATTTGTTGGTAAATAATATGATAAATTATTCCTGATTTCCGTATTTACAACTAGTCTAGCTCAAACATAGGTGTATTATGCAAAATGAGGCTAGGCTACTAATTCAGTTGAATGAGAATGAGCTTAAGGAATTAATAAAAGGAGTGCTACAGGAGGGTAA
>CAYGTK010000119.1:2617-13163 GCA_964352775.1 uncultured Chitinophagaceae bacterium | reverse complement strand
GTCATATTATAACTGGTTTTATGCTTACAAATGTATTGGTTTCAAATCCTATACATCAAGTCAATTCGTTAAAGCCTCCCTTTTTATCGGCAAACAGTAAGTATCGAACGACAAAGAAAATATCATTTGTATTATCAAAATAATTAATTTTCAATTTCAAAAAGCTGAAAATCAGCCACTTAACAAAACAATAGATAAAAATAAATAATACAGGTGTATAAGCATCTATAGGCTTAGTGTTAAGCTAACACGGTGCGGCTTATAGGACAATTGTGGATAAATACTAAGCGCATAAGTACTAAGTTGATTGGAAATGGAGTTTACATTTCGTATACTTATAACAACAAAAAAGGAGGTTCAATGAAAACGGAGATGCTAGAATACACCAAGACCATACTTAAGAAAGTAAGTTTCGATCAACAATTGTTCGAGCGAGAACTAAACAAGGCCCTTCGCTATCTTCGCCTTCCTGAAATAAAAGAACTAGAGCATTGGATACTAGACCAATTTGGTAAGCAATATCAATTGGCACCTGTAAAGTCCTAATATAGCTCCAGTACTTCACACATCTTTATTATTCCCCTTATCTTTGCTTTAGTATTACCACTATGCGCATAGACATCATATCTGTAGTTCCCGATCTTTTAGTTAGCCCCTTGAGCCATTCTATAATGAAGCGAGCGCAAGACAAGGGATTATTAGAAGTACATACGCACAGCCTTCGCGACTATGCTGATGGCAAATATCAACAAGTAGACGACTACCAGTATGGCGGTGGTGCAGGTATGGTAATGATGATACCCCCAATAGCCAAATGCATTAACGAGTTAAAAGCACAGAGAGACTACGACGAGGTAATATACCTTACTCCCGATGGACAGGTATTAGAGCAGAAAACCTGTAACCAGTTATCGCAGCTGAGTAACATCATTTTACTGTGTGGGCACTACAAAGGCATAGATGAGCGTATACGTGACCTGTTCATCACTAAAGAGATCTCCATTGGTGATTATGTGCTTTCAGGTGGAGAATTACCTGCACTAGTATTAGTAGATGCCCTAGGCAGATTACTACCTGGTGTGTTAGGCGATGAGACCTCTGCACTATTTGATTCCTTTCAAGATGATATGCTGGCACCACCAGTATATACACGCCCTGCGAACTACGAGGGACACGAAGTTCCACCCATTTTACTTTCTGGTAATGATGGAAAAATAGAGGAATGGCGATACGATAAAGCCCTAGAGCGGACAAAGGCACGCCGACCCGACATTTTATTACCCGACAGTGGTAGCGAAAAATAAATATTTACCTTATCTTTGCCATCTCTTTCAAAAAATTGATCTTATATCATGGATGCAGTAAAGCAACTAGAGCAGGAAATGAAGCCAGTGGTGAACCACCCGGCATTCAAAGCAGGTGATAACGTAACTGTTTATTACAAGATAAAGGAAGGAAGTAAGGAGCGTGTGCAGCCTTTCCGTGGTGATGTGTTGCAACGTCGTGGTTCTGGATTAGTAGAAACATTTACTGTTCGTAAAATATCGAACGGTGTAGGTGTAGAGCGTATCTTTCCTGTTTGCTCGCCAAACATTGAAAAAATTGAACTGAACCGTACTGGTAAAGTACGTCGTGCCCGTATATTCTATCTACGTGCATTGAAAGGTAAAGCAGCTCGTATTAAGGAGCGTAGAGTAAAATAAACCTTACTTACCTACTTACCTTTATTCAAACGAATAACAGCAAGCGTTAATCTGCTCACACAGGTTAACGCTTTTTTTTCGTTATATATCTTTATCTCCCACACGTGTATCTTGCTACCCACCTTGATGGGTGTAACTATACCCTCTACCTTACCACTGCGTGCTGAGCGCACGTGATTGGCGTTCACTTCCACTCCTACTACTCCGTACTCTGGAAAATCAACACACAGGCCACCGGCTACACTGCCTAGTGTTTCGGCTAAAACTACATTAGCACCGCCATGTATCAATCCATAGGGCTGAATGGTGCGGTGGTCAACAGGTAAAGTAGCTTTTAGGTAATCATCTCCTACTTCAGTGAATTCTAGGCCTATGTGGCCACCCATAGTGTTGGGGTTAAAACTATTTAATGCCTCAACAGTAGGCTTACGTTTCCAGATCATCACTTGGGTTTTTTCCATCCATTAAACACATCCTTGGCCTTGTTCTTGGCCTCTTCTTTGGCTTTACGAGCAGCTTCTTCTGCTTTCTTCTTGGCTTTAGCGGCTTCTTCTCGCGCTCTTCGTTCTGCATCGGCTTTAGCCTTATTAGCTGCATCACGAGCTTGCTTTTCGGCTGCTGCCTTACGTTTATCAGCCTCTGCTTTTAGTTTGGCTTTAGCTTCAGCCGCTGCTTGCTGGGCTTCGGCCTTGGCTTGGTCTTTTAGCGACTGTGCCATAGAGCCAGTAGCAGGTTTTATGGTGATCTTTGGGTCGTCCATATCACCTGCTATGCCTACATTAAAGCTTAGCATAGCGGGCATATTACTCGAGCTCAGTCCTGGTATTTTGGCATTGTCTAACAATCCACCTACGTAATCGCTAGCGCCTCCCAGTTTCTCGCGAGGTATATCAATTAGCATAGTATAGTCCATAGTATTATCCAACCCGTGCGAACCGAATATATTCATGGCCAGGTCTTGCACTTTCATATCAAAAGGCTCCACCTCTACCCTACCATCAATTATCTCAAACACGGTCATCACTCGGTTAAGGTCTAGCGTGCGGAATTGCTCTAACTTGAACTTATCAGCCAGCATGGTCAGTACTTTTATGTCTGATAACTTAGCATTCTGAAGGTCGACTATGCCATTAGCTAATAATGTCTTTAAGTCTAGGTCTAGCAACTCGTTCATCGTTCCCGTCATATCCATGTTAGAATTGAAGGTTCCCGATAACTTGTTGGCAATAGGTGCTAACTGTTCTACTGTATTAAAAGCACCAAAAGCCTGCTTGGCATCTATATTATTAACGTTGTACTTAAATGCCACTTTAGGCTCACTTCCACCTGGTGTGGCATAACTTCCGCTCAACTTAGCATTTCCGCCTAGTAAGTTTGCAGATAGCCCTTGTAACTCAGCTGCCTCATTGGCTACTACGGCACTACCGTTCACATTACTAAGTGTTAGGTCTTCATAAAGCAGTTCTTGTATTTGTAGGTTCAACTTCAGATCTACATTATCGGGAACAGTTACATCTGATGATTCTTCCGTTTCGGTTGCCTCAGGCTCCTCTTCTCCACTTATCCATTCATTAGCATTAAAGCGCTTAGACCGTACTGTTAGGTCTCCTGCTACTGGTGCATCATCCGTTAAGGCTAAGGCCAATACATTCTTCACATTTCCACTTATAGATAGGTCGCTATCACCAATAGTAAGGTCCAAATTCTCCAAGGTGGCAATAGCCGGGCTTACCTTTAGCGATACCGAACTTATATTAGCAGGGGCTGGAAGCGAAGGGTCGTTATAAACAATACCCTTTCCAGCTATGCTGGCATTCATATTGTAATTCTGCCCTTCAGGCGCGTTAGTTGGCTGACCTGTAGAGGTGAAATTAGCGCTCAACTGTTTTACCGCCAAAGCATCGCTCATGGTAGCATCCTTGTAGTACACATCGCTTAGGTCGAACTTGCCGTTGGCATATATATTCGCATAGCGCTCTTGTTCTATGTACGATAGCCTTGTCTTCGCTTTTAGGTCGGCTACTAATCCTCCACGCAATTCTACATCATCACCAAGTGGCATGTAGCTGGTCAAGCGGGCTAAGTCTACCGTTCCCTTTACGGTAACATCTACGTTAGGATCTGAGATGGGAGTAGACACTAAAGCTTTAACTAAAACAGGCTCTGCACCCAATTTCATGTTCAGCTTCATAAGATCTACAATAGTATTATCTAAGTCTCCACCTTCGTTCTTTACTATCAAGTCCATGAATATATTGGTAACCGCAGTAGGTAGGTCAGGATACTGAAAACTGCCCTCATCTACCTTTAAGTGTATCCCAAATGCTGGGTAGCTCTCCCCTTGTAGCCTTCCTGTGGCAAAGCCTTCTAACTCTAACTGGCCGCTGGCTTTTACTCCATCAAAGTCTTTGGTGTACGCACCAGGTATCATTGATAGTAGACTTTTAAAGCTGGTTTCTACCGTGCTAAATTTCAAGTCCATATCAATAGCCGAGGTATCTATTAGCTGTACAAATCCATCTAAGTTCAGGCCAAGGTCGTTCAGTTGTAGCTTGTTGTCTCTTAGGGTATACTTTTGGTTTACCTGGTCCATTTCAAGCAGCATGTCCAAGTCAAGTTTGGCCTTGTTAATTAGGGCCACACCATCTTGCTTATAAGTAAGGCTCTCAATGGTAGTTTTGGTATCTAGCGTAAATAGGTCGGCAGTAAAATCACCAGTACCATTATGGTCCAAGTCGCTCAAATAGGCATATATACCTCCCATTCTATCATCAAATACTATACGGCCATCCGTTATTCGGTAATCATTTAGCGATAGTTGGTAGGCTTCCGTAGTATTCTCTACTTCTTTAGCCTGCTGACTACTCTTTTTCATTACATCAAAGCTGTTGTTACCATCTTCTAGTATTACTAGGTTCAGGTAGGGCTTATCAATGCTTAAGGAGCTAATAACGTATTCACCTGCAAATACCTTTTTCACATCAAAGCTCAATTCGAACGACCCAATATTGGCCAAGGTATCTCCAGCAAAGTTGCCCATGCCTATCACCACTACTTTATCCAGCTTAGCTTGTAAGTTGGGGAAATCGCGAATAAGCGATAGGTCGAAGTCGTCAATAAACACCTCTGCATTCAGCTGTTTGTTTATCTCTTGCTTAACCATAGCAAATATCTCATCCTTAAAAAAGTAAGGAATGGCTACTAGTGCAATTGCAAGTATTACCACCAAAGCGGTAAGGCCAATACTAGCCTGTTTAGCAGCTTTGAGTTTAGAACGTTTTTTCTTTGCCATGAAAGCGAGTTATTTTTACCAAGTTACTAAAGCGAAATAGATAAGTGACCCCTGAACGAGAAGACAAGTTTAAAAAAGTTTTAAGCCATCGCCAACCCGACTTGACCGTTGTGCTGGAAAACGTGCACGATCCGCATAATATTGCAGCCGTTTTGCGCAGTTGCGATGCTGTGGGAATACAAGATGTGTATGAAATAAACACCACAGATAAAGAACGTGAAATAAGCAAAACCACTTCTGCCGGGGCTAACAAATGGGTAGATGTGCACCGCTTTAGCGATGTGAAAACTTGCCTAACTGTAGTGAAAGATCGCTACAAACGCATATTTGCCACCCACCTATCAGAAGATGCTACGGGCTTGTATGAACTGGACCTTACCGAACCCATTGCGCTGCTATTTGGTAATGAGCATAGCGGACTAAGCGATGAGATATTGAGCTACGCCGATGGCAACTTTATTATACCCCAAATGGGCATGATACAAAGCCTGAACATATCCGTAGCCTGCGCAGTATCAGTTTATGAAGCTAGCCGACAACGGCATGCAAAGGGACTATACAATAGCTCCCGAATGAGCGAAACCGAGTATACCCGACTGTTTAAAGAATGGGAGCAAAGCCAAATATTCTGGCGCAGAAGATTTAAGGAAGACTAGCGCTAGTAAACCATCACCTTGCGAGTAGCGGCAATGCTTTTGCTGCGTGGGTCTATTACTGTGGCAATGTACATACCTGGTAGTAAGTCGCTAATAGTAGCTGAGTTGCTTAATGTAGTACTAGCCACCTGCTTGCCCGATACATTCATCACTACTAATTGAAAGCTTTCTGTAGAGCTGTTGGTAATGGTAAAGCTCGACTTTTGCTGTAATACATTTAAGCCTAGGGTTTTCCAGTTGTTTTCATTTACACCTACTGGCTCAATAAAAATTTCACCTGTTTCAATGGCTACACCTTCATCCTCAAATCCACTAGACTGAAGTACTATTCCAGCTCCTGACGAAATAAAAAGGGATACCCACCCTATATTTTCTCCTGTACCACTCACATCTCTTATACCAATGTAGCGATCGCCTTGGTCTAAAAAGTCAGTTAAAAATATTGTTTGTGCTGCTGGGTTC
The DNA here is from genome assembly GCA_964352775.1 of uncultured Chitinophagaceae bacterium. GTDB lineage: Bacteria > Bacteroidota > Bacteroidia > Chitinophagales > CAIOSU01 > CAYGTK01. The sequence goes on along the minus strand of CAYGTK010000119.1, from coordinate 7,050 downwards.
CATGCATTGTTTCCAATTGGCACACCTTGCGAGAGTACAGCAGCTAAGTTAGAATTAGCACTAAGTACCTCTATCTGCTTATCGGTGTCTAATATCTCTATCTCGTAGCTAGATGCTTGGGTAACTCTAAACCGAAAATCGTTAACGCCGTCTTGGTCAATATCCATCAAATAGGTCTCTCCTTCAAACACCTGTTCGCTATACTGCTGGAACTTCAATTCCGCATTAGCAGAAAGAACAAGAGATAAAAGGATAACTAGAGATAAAAGCTTTTTCATGATATATACTGGTTTGGACCGCTAAAATAAGCAGTTAAGCATCGTTATCATAAAAAGCTATATGTAAAGTACGCTACTAGTTGGTAAACGGCGACTGATACTTCTGATAGAAGGTTTGGTAGTCTTTCGTTTTGTAGTGGTCGCCACCGTAGTATTTCAACTTAGGGTCGAACTTGGCAGGGTCTTGAAAACCAGCTAAAACTTCTAAGCGCTTAAAGTCGCCATCTAAAATAACGAACGATGGGTACGACATACGTCCATCTACCAAATTGGCAGCCAGCTCATGGTAGCCTCTCTTTCCACTGGCTACAAACTTGTATTCCTTACCATTAAAGTCTATCACGCCTTTCTGCTCGGCATTGAACTTAACGGCGTAGAAATTAGCATTCATATAAGCAGCAATGGTAGGATCTGCAAAGGTCTTTTTGTCCATTACTTTACACCAGCCACACCAGTCGGTGTATAGATCAATGAATATTTTCTTGTCGCCTTTTTTATTCTTTTTAGCAGCTTTTACCGCCTCATCAAAGGTCATCCACTCAATACCGCCCTCGCCTGCTGTGCTTGGGGTAGTTGCCGGGGTAAATGCTAGACCCGCCAAAGTAGCTACGGCCAATGCTATAAGTATCAAATTCTTCATTGTAGTAATTTATGTATCTGTTAACCAATACTATGCCAAAAATAGTTCATTGGTGGCAGAAGTTAGAATAGAGTGTGTCAGTTAGCGGTCAGTAGCAGGCAGCAGGGCAAGCTGGCTGGTTGCAATAGCAGCAAAGCGAATTTCCATGGCAGCCGCCATTCCACCCAAAAAACAAAGCCCTCTCTTGGGGTCGGTCTTCATTTTTCAGGAGGAAGGCTGATTCAGTAAGCAGTTTTCAGTTTTCAGTCGGCAGTAGGTGGTACGCAGTTTTGTGTTTCACTAAATAGTCATACCGTTGTAGATCGGTATCTCACGATAGAATGAATGTTTCGGTTCTAGCGTCTGACTTCTAAATACTATTTTTATCTATACCATGAGCCAACATAACTACACCCGCCCTGAAAGCCCCACGCCCAATGCTGTGGTGGAGAACGGGAAATTCAACTTCGGTACATTCCGTGAGCCAATAGCCAATGTGAATATGCTTGATGCCGAGCAGCCTTTTAGCAATCCGCTACTGAATGGCATGAAATACTACCGTTTAAAAGAATGGCAGGCCTTCCAGATGGGGAATGAGGATTACTTTATTATGGTGGCTATTTACAATGCCAAGGTGCTGTCGCTAGCCCAGTTCATTGTACACGATATTAAGAACAATGTAAAAACCAAGTACGAACAGAAAGCCCCTTTTTGGAAAATAAAAGTAGCCCAAGGACTGTACGATACGGTATCAGAATACGACGGAGGAAAGTTCTTTTTAAGGGCAGAAAATGATTTAAAGAAAGGAACGATACGCATCTCAGTTAAAATAAAAGACTTCCAAGGGCTACCGAAATTGAAGGGAGAGTTTGAAGGCTTTCACGATGATAAGGTAGCACCGCAGGTAGTGGTTATGCCCTTTGCGGAGAACCGTGGTATGTACTCGCACAAATGCCTAATGCCCTTACGGGGAACATTAAAATTTGGCGATAGGGTCATCAATTTTCAGCCCAATAAGGCGCATATGATTATTGACGACCACAAGGGATACTACCCTTACACCATGCACTACGATTGGATAACGGGAGCAACCGTGTTACCCGAGGGTAGACTGTTTGGTTTCAACTTGACCGATAACCAGGTGAAAGACCAAATGACCTATAATGAGAACTGTATGTGGCTGAACAGCGAACTGCACCCCCTACCACCTGTAAAAGTAACCCGCCCCGAAGGGATGGACGTAGGCAAGGTATGGTATATAAAAGATGAATTTGGTAAAGTAGACCTCACCTTTACCCCAACGGTAAATACTAGGGTAGACATCAATGCACTGGTTATCCGTAGCGATTATCATGGCCCCTATGGCACCTTTAGCGGTACTATAATGGCTAACGATGGCGAGCTAATAAATCTCAATAAAGTATTTGGCATGGGCGAGAAATTCTACCTTCGTGCTTGATGCCTGTACTTACTCCTGAAACCGACCCCTTTGGCAAAGCCCTGCTCGACCACTTGGATGGCGATAAAGACAATGCCATAGTAGCCCACACTGCTGCTGCTGATAACGACCTGATACCCGTTAAATACCTCTTTCGCGATTACGAGGATATGCCCGAGCAAGAGCAACTGGCCCTGCAATTCTGCCAAGGAACGGTACTGGAAGTGGGCGCAGGTGCAGGGCGACATGCCGCCATATTGCAAGCCGCTGGGCACACTGTAAAGTGCCTAGACATCTCCCCCGGAGCGGTACAGGTGATGAAGAAGAAAGGTATAGATGCCGAGCTAGCTGATATATTCGACTTCAACCAAGGCCAATACGATACTATATTGATGCTGATGAACGGTATTGGTATAGTAGGCACGCTAGATGGGTTAGACCGATTTCTGGAACACGCCAAGACCTTATTGACCGATGGTGGGCAGATAATTATGGACAGTACCGATGTGGCCTATATATACGAGGAAAAAGGCCTTAGCATGAACCAAAACTACTATGGCGAGGTAACCTACCGCATGGAGTATGGTAGCATTTTTGGCCCTGTGTTCCCATGGTTGTACGTAGATCTTACCACGCTGAGCAGTTACGCTAGTCGACATGGCATGACTTGCGACCTACTGTTCGAGAATGATGAATTTACCTACCTGGCCCGACTGATGCGTAAGTAATGGATATAAGCCCCGAATACTTAGCAGAGCTGCCCAAGCTGGCAGAAAAGAAGAAGGCCGAGAACACCAAGTATTTTCAAAAGCTGAAACGAAAGAAACCCCGCCATTTAGATACCACCGTGGCCGATATTCACGAAGAGGTATTTGAATGTACCGATTGCCTGCAATGCGCCAACTGCTGCACCACCACTGGGCCACTATTTACCCCCCGCGATGTAGAGCGAATTGCCAAGCACCTGCGCATGAAACCCGCCGCCTTTACCGAGCAATATTTACGCACCGATGAGGATAACGACCAAGTACTGCAACAAGTACCCTGCACCTTTTTAGGGGCCGATAACTATTGCAGCATTTACGATGTGCGCCCCAAGGCCTGCCGCGAATACCCACATACCGATGCCCGTGACTTCCACCGCCACGGTAAGTTAACGGTGAAGAACACCAGCATTTGTCCAGCCGCTTACGAAATAGTGGAGCAACTGAAACAGGCCATGCCCATGTAACCCTTAGCCGCCCATTTGCGTACAAATTGGTAACCAAACCAAAACTTATGCGCATCAATTCAAAAAATATTCAGATAAGCGAAAGCGGTATTTTTACTCTTGTAACCACGCTGTTAGTAGGCTTTGTAGCCGCATTGGGCACTTTGTGTTTCAGTCTGATATTGATTTCTTAGTCAGCCTTTGCAACCCTTTTTCAAAATTCATCGTCTATACTAATTACACAACTAACAAGATGAAGATCTTGCTGGTTTGACCAGAAGTTCGTTCGTTTGGTCGCACGTCGGCCTCCTTTTAATAGGTGAAATGGTTAGGGAAATAACGAACGAATGGAAAAGCCTTCTTGTCCGAAAGGGGGCTTTTTTCGTTTAGGTACATCCAGCCCACGCGCCATTCCACCCAAAAAACAAAGCCCTCTCTTGGGGTCGGTCTTCATTTTTCAGGAGGAAGGCTTGTTCAGTAGGCAGTTAGCAGTTTTCAGTCGGCAGTAAGTGGTATGCAGTTTTGTGTTTCACTAGATAGTCATACCGTTCGGGTTGTATTGGCAAGTATCTACACAAAGTGCTCTTTCATGATCGTGGGTAGAAGGCCGTTCTTACGTCAGATCCTGAATCGAGTTCAGGATGACAGTTGGGGTTAAAGAAGTGTTGTGGTAACTAATATAGCAAGTTCATCCAACTGAGCTAGTATTCTCGCATTTGACTACAACCACATAAAAAAACATGTCATGCTGAACTCGATTCAGTATCTGGCGCACAACACATCACGTTCCACAAGTCTTTCTATCGGAAGATCCTGAATCGAGTTCAAGATGGCAGTTGGGGTTAAAGAAGTGTTGTGGTAACTAATATAGCAAGTTCATCCAACTGA
>CAYGTK010000119.1:0-2517 GCA_964352775.1 uncultured Chitinophagaceae bacterium | reverse complement strand
CACAACACATCACGTTCCACAAGTCTTTCTATCGGAAGATCCTGAATCGAGTTCAGGATGACAGTTGGGGATGAAATGAAAGCAGAAATATCCAACAATTTCGTAAACCCTACCAAAAGACCAACTACCCTTAGCGCGTTAATTCTCACCTGCGGCCCATGTTCTTGGGCTGCGCAAATTTCTTATTAATGCCTATTGGAAAAATTACGAGTATCCCTGAGCAAAGGGATTACCGAAACATGCTGATGACCGAATACGAGGACATCAAAATGCAAATGGAGGGCAACATTACCGCCCGCCGACCTATTTTAATGTGGAACGACCTGCCACTTATTTACCAGCGCACCATAAACATTGTGCAGGGAAAAACGGGGGTGCACAAAAGCCGATTTACCGAAACCATGGCCGCTGCCCTAATGGCTACCGACGATGACCACGAAAAACGCTGCTACCTGCATCGCCCGCCCGAGCAAAAGCCCGTAATGGTAATGCACCTTGATACCGAGCGCAATAAGTGGGATCAGCTGCCTTATGCTATGCAAAAAATGTGCTGGCAGTCGGGTTATCCGCATCGCACTGTAGCGCCCGACTTGTTTACCAGCACCCTGGCCGATATTCCCCGTAAGGAACGCCCTGCGGCTATTGAGCAACTGGTAAAGCACTTTTATAAAGAAGAGGGCAAAAAGCACTTTGTAGTCATATTAGATGTAGTGAGCGACTGTATGGGCAACTTTAACGATGCCTTTGAAAGTATGGAGCTGATAGACAAACTGGGCAGTATGATATTGAATTACAACGTAAGCTTCATTCTCGTGATTCATGAAAACCCTGGCGAAAGCAGCAAGGCCCGCGGCCACTTGGGTACCGAGCTGGGCAACAAATCGAGCATAGTATTAAAGGTAGACTTAGAGAAAATGGCGGGCAACCCCCAGGCTAACATTATTAATATAAAGAACATAAAAAACCGTAACACCGCCCCACTACCCGATCACCTACTGTACTACTGCCCACACGACCATCACCTAAAACTATGCGATGATAGTATGCAGTTGGAAGCTACACATAGAAAAGGTAGAAAGGCAACTATAACTGAGGTAGCCAGCTTTCTGTTAAAAGCACTTTGGGAAAACTGCTTACCCCGAGAACAAGTGTTAACCGAACTAGCTGCTAATTTTGAAATAAGCAAACGCACCGCTCACGATAGACTAAAAGAGGTGCTAGAAGGTGAGCTTAGCCTAAAGAGTGAGATGGAAAATGACCAGGCTAAATACCAGATCATAAAAACCAAAGTGAATAATTTAGATCATTACAAGGTAGCAGCCATAGCTTAATTGCAGTTGCAAGGTGCAGCCCTCTATATAGAGGGCTGCACCTTGCAACTGCAATTAGCTGGGCTAGGGGAAATTAATTGAACAAATACCTATCACATAAAAAATATCATGACTACCGAAACCACCACCCAACCCGATTTTAACCAACTGAAACAACAGGTACAGCGCTACCAACAGCAAATGGGTATAAAAGAGCTGCGCACCGCACTACTATCGTACCAATATTGGCAGCTCAATCAATCGCTACAGCAAATGGTGCAACAGCTACAGGTAAGCACCACCCACACCCAATACCTAGAGCAAATAAAAAGCGAACTACTGCGTATAGAGGTAGTAATGGAAGGCTACACAGGCATCAGCACGGGCGATTAGTTGATAAGGGCGTGCCCCTATCGGGTCGGGCTATCCGCTTTACTGCGTGCTCGCTACTATCCCTCACGCACATCACCATATGTCATGCCGTGCTTGTCACGGTATCTCCACACCCCAACTGCAGGAGGATACCGTTATGCAACGGTATGACAAGCTATTTTTCTATATACTAATTACTACCTACTAAATACTAACCCCAGCAAAACCTCCTCCTGAAAAATGAAGCCCGACCCCAAAAGGAGGGCTTTGTTTTTTGGGTGGGCGTGTGCGGTGGGTGCGCTGTACTTAGCCTAGTGGTTATTCGCTTTTCACCTCTTCCAAAACAGAAGTGCCGCTCGACTTATCTCCTGATGTCCATTGCCAGCTTTCGTGGAGTTGTATTCGGCCATCGGCTAGTAGCTTAGGCGTGGATGTGCAGATGCCTGTAGTAATTTCCCCTAGGGTGTTTACTTGGTGATAGTGCATGTTTATCGTTCCATCTTCGGCTACTAGGCCCAGTAGATGGCCGTGTATTATACTGCTGCCCTTGTAGGTGCAGGTTAGTACGTTGTTTTGCTGCTGGTAGTTAAATACGGTATCGTCAGTCAGTTCACCGTTCTCGGAATTGCTGATGACTTTGAAGCGTTTATTGTTGTAGTCCATAGTCAATGGTCTATAGTCGAAAGTTTATTAGTGCTGCGTGTTGTGCAAACGTCAGATCCTGAATCAAGTTCAGGATGACGGGTGGCGAAAGTTCAGGATGACGGGTGCAGAAAGTTCAGAATGACAGATACAGAAACTTCACAATAAAAAATCCACTAAAAAAACAATAAAA
>CAYGTK010000118.1:3691-13232 GCA_964352775.1 uncultured Chitinophagaceae bacterium | reverse complement strand
TACTTACCGATCGTACTTATCTACAGCAAAAATGAAGCTTCTGAAGCCAGAGCTTGATGCGCTGAAAGAAAAACTAGGCGACGACCAAACAAAATTCGGTACCGAGCAAATGAAGCTTTACAGCAAAGCAGGAGTTAGCCCACTAGGCGGCTGCTTACCAATGGTGCTGCAAATGCCGATATTGATATCGATGTACTATTTCTTTCCATCTTCAGTAGAATTGCGTCAGGAAAGCTTCCTTTGGGCAAACGACCTTTCCACTTATGATTCTATTGCTAGCATCCCTAGTTGGTTATTTGGCGGAGATATTCCTTTTTATGGAGACCACGTGAGTTTGTTCACCTTACTTATGACCGTTAGTTCGGTACTTTACGCCTCTGTTAATCAACAAATGACAGGTGGTGGCGGTCCACAAATGGCAGGAATGAAGTACATGCCTTACATCTTCCCGATCTTCTTACTTCCGGTATTCAACAGTTTTCCAGCAGCTTTAACGTATTACTACTTCTTATCCAACATGTTCACTTATGGTCAGCAATGGGTAATTAAGAAATTCTTTATTGATGAAGACAAGCTGCATAAGCAGATACAAGAGAACAAAACTAAGGCTCCTAAAAAGAGCGGTTGGATACAGCGCTTAGAGCAAGTTCAGAAGGAACAGCAGCAAAATCAGAAGGGTAAAAAGAAGAAACGTTAATAATTTTCTTAACGTTTGTTGCAACCCTTTTCGTCAAATATCTGTCATAACATTGACTATGTTAAGGTTTCGTTACCACAGGCTTTGCTTTGTGTGGCTAATACCTTAATTTTGTGTCTTCATTTTCTATAACTACTAAACCAAATAGCAACAGGTATGAAAAGGTTACTAACCGGGGTTGTCTTAGCTTTTATCTCACTTACGATGATAGCTCAGAACAATACCCAAACACAAAGTGCATTGGGCGCTGAAACAAGAACAGATGGATTTGAACGTCAAATTCCCGTTCCATTCACGAACTCTCACTTATACAAAAAACAATTAGTTCAGAACCAAGTAGCTCAGCAGGGCGGTCAGCGTATGCTTACCACCACTCCATTAGGAACTGCAGGTAACTTGTTCACCATTATTAATGGTGAGGTAAAAAGCATCTGTACTAACAATGAATTGAATACAGTAGCCTTTATTCACCGTACTAACCCTCAAGACACTATTCCTTTCCCTAACGAGAATGTTGGAATGTATCGTTTTGATGTTTCTTACAACGGTGGAGCAACTTGGGAATTGAACAGTAGTGTATTGAATCCATCTGCAAGTCAAGATACATTAGCAGGTCGTTTCCCACAGTGTGCTATTTATAACCCCGCAGCAAACACTGACCCTGATAGCGCGAGCTTAGTTTACCTAGGTCCATGGTTACCGTTCGACCTAAACGGTACTTGGGAAGGTATTTTCTATGGTGCTGCTGAGCTGAGCAGAGACTCTACCACATTCACACAGAATTTCGAAACACCTAATGGTGGTGATGTATTGATACCAGGAGGATTGTGTAATGGTGAGCCTGGCGTGTTTTGGGCAGTGGATTGGTCAGCAACTGAGCTTCCAGACGAAACTTTTGATTATAATGGCATCTTAGTTTACAAGGGAGTATGGAACGATACTACCAACGATGTAGATTTTGAATTAGACACACAAATACCAGTAGCATTCGACAAGTCGGATGATGGTACATCTCAAGCCGCAGCTATCTCTATAGCATTTGACCCAACTGGACAAGAAGGATGGATAGGTTTTGTAGGTGATATTGATGCATCTTTCAATAACACGCAATATTTCGATGTTCACTTCTACAACACTACTGATGCAGGAACTACATGGAATGGTCCTATCTCTTTAGAGTTAGACGAATTTGATGACTTAGCAGCAAGGTTAACACAAGGTTTACCGGCATCTACTGGTTTTGAAGCTGATATGGCTGTAGATGTAAATGGTAATCCTCACTTTGCAGTACTAGTTGGTTCTGGTGGTGCTGGTCAGAATTACGCTATAACTACTGGTGGTACTGACCCAGGTTTGGCGATGTATGATTTCACAAGAATTACCGACGATACTTCATTGGATTGCCAATGGCAAGCAATTGCACTAGATACTGTATTCACCATGCGTGGTGATATTACTCAAGGTGCTGATGCAGTTTCTTCGGATAACCGCCCACAAGTTGCTACTAGCCCTAACGGTGAAAAAGTATTCATTAGCTGGTTAGACTCTGACCCGAACCTTTCTGGTGGAAGTAATGAAATTCCTGACATCCACATGCGTGCTATTGATGTAACTAGTGGCTTAGCTACACCAAGCCGCAACTGGACTAAAGGAGAACCTATCGAAGCTTCTGCAGTATTCGGTACTATGGCTCGTACAAGTCTTGAGTCTGGTGGTACATACTCTCTACCATATGTAATTGCACAACCAAACATTTCTGGTGATGCTGGTGATCCTGCAGGATTCCTTTACGTTGATGGTATTTCTTATACCGATGCAGACTTTGTTGACCAAATATTCTCAGGATTAGTTCCAGACATTACAGTTCTTGGTGACAACCCAGCCTTTGTATACTTGGGTGACACTTATATTGATGCAGGTGCAACAGCACTTGATTGCCGTGAAGGTGATGTTACAGCATCTATTATGGCTACTGACAATATAAATACTACCGCACGTGGTATTTACCAAGTGAGTTACTCAGCTGAAAATAGTGCCGGCTTTACTGGTACTGCAGATCGTGACGTTATTGTTAACACTGAGCCAGATGCAGATTTCAGCTTTTCAATTGCTGTAGAAGGACTAAATAGAAGGGTTCAATTTACCGATGAGTCATTGTATTCACCTACAGACTGGGAGTGGACTTTTGACAATGGATTTGGCGCTGGAACAGCTAATCCTTCATTCCTATTTACTGCAAACGGAGTATACAATGTATGCTTAACAGCTACAAATGTTTACAATGATGCACCATTTAGCCAAACACCTTCCACTACATGTAAGGATGTAGAGATAGTAGGTGTTAGTATTAATGAAAATGTACTTGATGGTGTTGTTTCTGTTTTCCCTAACCCATCTAATGGTATTATTAAAGTACAGTTAGACGGCATGTTGTTAAACAATGCGGTAGTCTCTGTTCACAATATGTTGGGGGCAGAAGTTGCATTAGAAAATCTTGGTACTGTTAATGCTAGTACTTCACTAAGCATAAACCTTAGCGAAATGGGTGCAGGCATCTACTTTGTGAAAGTAAGTGCAGATGAAGGCACTACTACCAAACGTATTACAGTTCAATAGATAAGAACTTACCTTTAAGCTATTTGAAAAGGCCCACGCTAATTGCGTGGGCCTTTTTTATTATGTTTGGTAGGTGACATCCAACTTGTTACAAAAGCTGCCTATTCTTTTTACCGCCGTAGCCCTTTATTTAGGAGTTGCTGTTAGTGAGGTATTGCCTATTATTGATGGTGGATTCATCTATGTAAGCTCTTTTCTTCTTGTTGCCGCAGCTATGCTTTCTTTTAAATGGTTTAAACTGCAAGGCTACACATTTGCCCCAATTCTTTTCCTCGCTGTATTTTCCATAGGTATTGCGGCCAAGTATCATTCCGACAACTACAAGCAAGCACCTCACCATTTCGAACAACATCTTGCTAAAGCTGAACAGGTATTAGTTAGAGTAACTAATGAGCCTGTAGAACGACCAAAAAGCTACCGAATTTCCGCAGAAGTGGAAGCTGTGATGATAGCCGATAGTACGATTCCAACCTACGGAAACCTGTTACTCTATGTTCAAAAAGATGCAACTACGGCTGACCTTCAATATGGCGATCTACTTATAGGACCAGCGAAATTGAAATTACTAGAAGAACCGAAGAACCCTTACCAATTCAATTACAAATCCTACCAAGATAAACAGCAAATAGCCTATCGAACTTTCTGGAGGTATAAACAAGAACAGTTGCTGGAAAGTGGAAATGGTAATTGGTTTTGGGCGACGATCTATTCCACCCAGAGGCAGTTTCAAGCTAGCATAAACAAATACATTTCTTCAGAAAGTAGCAAAGCTGTAATGACAGCCTTGTTATTAGGTAAGAAAGATGCGCTAGATAAAGATCTGTATCAAGACTATGCCAATGCAGGGGCCATCCATTTATTAGCTGTTTCAGGACTACATGTGGGAATCATCTATTTGATAGTCAGCTTCCTGCTGGGAGCATTTGGTAAAAAGCCTTGGGAACGTAAAGTGAAGACAATAACTCTGATAACTACGGTCATTCTTTACGCAATACTAACAGGGCTCTCCCCTTCCGTGCAGCGGGCAGCTATTATGTTTTCCTTCTTGGCCCTGGGTAAGCTGTTCGTTCGTAAACCAAGAAGCTATGAGCTGCTAGCCGCTTCAGCTATTGTGGTCTTATTGCTCGACCCTAATAGCTTGTTCCAAGTCGGCTTTCAACTGTCTTACGCTGCCGTAGCAGGTATATTGGTCTTTCAGCCAGCAATTGCCTCTTTGTGGCAACCTAAGTATACCATAGTTAACTACTTTTGGGAACTAACAGCTGTATCAGTAGCTGCCCAGCTGGCTACTACTCCACTAAGCCTATATTACTTCCATCAATTCCCAAATTATTTCTTGTTAACCAATAGCATAGCCATTCCGCTAGTGGGTATTATCATCCTTCCAGGTGGTTTACTCCTATTAGCAACAAGTAATATTGAACCTGTGGCATTCTGGATTGGAGAACGACTCGATAATTTCATCCAATTCCTCAATACCACTATCTCCTCCATCAATTCCCTCCCCTATTCGCTGTTAGAGAATATTAGTATCTCTCATGTGGAGGTCGTCTTACTATATGCACTAATTACTTCAGCAGGCTTAGGCTTCATAAAGCAGAAGGCTAAGTTACTAGTAATAGCGTTTGGTGTGCTCATGGTCTTATCCATTACTTGGTCAGTAAAAGATATTCAGCAAGAGCGACAGCAGAACCTTTTCATTTACCATACCAATAAGAATACAGCAGTAGCTATAAACACAGGCAAGCAATTGCAACTATTCGCTACAGAAAAACTATTGACCGATACACTCGGAATGGCCTATGCTATGAAAGATCATTGGATAGCACTAGGTATTAACGAAAAGAAGCTCCACCCATTAGAGGACACACTAATAACCTATAAGCTATTTAAACAAGGCCACTTTTTACAAGCAGGTAAAAAACGAATAGCAATAGTTGATAAAAGCTGGAAGCTGCCTACCGTAGGAGAAAGTAAACTAACTGTGGATTACTTATTGCTAACCAAGAACAGCACGCTTAAACTCCCAACTATAATTCAATACATACAACCTAGCTTGATAATACTTGATGTATCTAACACAGCATACCGAAGAAGTAATTGGAAAGAACAAGCCAAACAGCTGAACCTACCAATATATGATATTACAGAAGAAGGGGCGCTTCTAGTTGATCTTTAGAGCATCTAGGTAATTGATGATCTCAGAATAGATATTCTCCAATTCTTCGATCGTGATGCAGTATGGGGGAAGCACATAAATGGTGTTACCCAGTGGGCGCAAGAGCAATCCTTTGGATAAGAAGTGGTCGTAAATGCTATCTCTAGCACTATTGAAATAACTAGTTTCTTCCCCTGTTTTCAGGTCAAAAGCTACTATTGTTCCCATCTGTCTAGGTTGGGAAACAAATGGATGATGCTTTATCCGTTCCAAAAAGCTATTATGGGCCTCAGCAACAGCCTTTATCCGGTCTTTACAGTCTTCCTTAAGCAAGAGGTCTAAACTAGCCAAAGAGACCACACAGGCTAAAGGATTGGCTGTAAAGGAATGACCATGGAAAAAGGTCTTATACTTATCATCAGCATAGAAGGCTTGGTAGATGGTTTCTGTGCAAGCTGTTACTCCCAAGGCCATAGTGCCTCCTGTTAGTCCTTTAGAGAGGCACATGATGTCTGGCTTATGTTCCAGTTGATCACTAGCGAACAGCGTACCCGTGCGGCCAAAGCCAGTCATTACTTCATCAGCTATCACTAAAGCTTTGTGCTGGTGCGCTAATTTAATAATGGCATCTAATTCTTTAGGCGAATACATATGCATGCAGCCAGCGCCTTGAACTAGTGGCTCAAAAATGATGGAGGCTACTTCTCCAGTAGCTAGGTGTTTCTCTAGCTCCTCCAAACACTTCTCCAAATTATCCCCATTTGGAACGGGGATAGTATATACCTCAAACAGATTTTGCTGGAAAGGAGCTGTATACGCATCCCGCGCACTTACAGCCATTGCACCAAAAGTGTCACCGTGGTAGCTGTTCTCAAATGCTATTACTCGGCTCTTGGCCTGCCCATGATTATGCCAATACTGGAAACACATCTTAAGAGCTACCTCTGTAGAGGTTGATCCATTGTCAGAATAAAATATCTTGGTAATCTCAGTAGGTAAGATCTCAATCAACCGTTCTGCCAACTCAATTGCTGGTGGATGGGTGAAGCCAGCGAACATCACATGCTCCAAATTCTTGGCCTGCTCGGCTATCTTTTCAGCAATATAAGGATGACCGTGCCCATGCAAACTCGTCCACCAAGATGAGATAGCATCGAGGTACTTATTGCCCTTGTCGTCTATCAGATAAACACCTTCCCCTTTTACTATTGGGATGGCATCTCCCGATGTTTTCATTTGGGTAAAAGGATGCCAAACTACCGCTCTATCTCTTTCTTTCCAAGTCATATTTTCAGGCTTTTTATTGCCTCTTTTAATCGGTCAGCTTCTTGCTGAATGAATTGCTTGTTTGCGTTTTCCGTCCAATTTATTCGCCCTAAAATTGGTGCTTTTGTATAGTAAGCTATCACCGATTCGGTAGCTAAATTCTCTTCTCCATTGAATAGAATTGTAAATGGAATTCCTTCTTTTTTCAGCTTATCGGCACTCAATAAAGTATGGTTAATAGAGCCCAAATAGTTCTTAGAAACTAACACAACTGACAGATCCAGATCTTTGATAAGATCGATGATCAGGTAGTCTTTATTTAGGGGTACCATTAGGCCTCCTGCTCCTTCAACTATTAGGTGCTCATTCTCTGTTTTTGGAAGTTTGAAATCACTGTCACTTATCAAAACACCATCTTGTTCCGCAGCAAAATGAGGCGAAGCAGGAACTGTAAGAGCGTGTTTTTCCGCATGAATTTTTGTGATGGAATTTGTGATCATATCAGCGAGTGAAATACTATCACTATTATCAAGATCACCAGCTTGTACTGGCTTCCAATAATCGGCTTTTAATGCCTCTACTAATACTGCCGAAGCAATGGTTTTTCCTACTCCAGTATCTATACCTGAAACGAATAATTTCATGGTTCTATTTCTCTATTTAAAACCTCGCATAGTAGGTTTACTTCTTCTTTAGTATTGTAACTGTGCAAGCATATCCTGATGCGTTCACTACCTCTTGCCACGGTGGGGTAAACAATAGCCTTGGCATATATACCCGCCTCTTTTAAGGCTGCTGAAACGGCTTTCACTTCCTCATTCCCATGTACTGTCAGGCTCTGTATGGGAGTGTCATCTGATAGCAATTGTTGTTTTAAGAAACCTTTCAACCCTACTTTAAAAAAACCTACTAAATCACTGACTTTGTTCAACTTATATTGTTGACTTGTCAAAATGTCATGTGCTTTATCCAAAGCAACAATGTTGTACAATGGAAGGGCCGTTGTATAAATGAAAGGCCGAGCATAATTGATCAAAAAGTCGCGAAGGGCTGAACTCCCTACTACCAATCCTCCTGAACATCCTGGCGCTTTTCCGAAGGTGATGATACGTGCGAACACCTCTTTCTGTATTACCTCTTCCACTACTCTACCCGCTCCCTTATCCCCGAATAATCCGACGGCGTGAGCTTCATCTACAACTAACTTTACGCAACCATTTTCACAGAACTTCGACAGTTCTTTTAAGGGTGAAAGATCACCATCCATAGAGTACAAACTCTCAACTACAACGTATACATTTTCGTACTCCTCTTGTGATAATAATTGGGCAACGGCATCTACATTATTATGCGGAAAAAAGAGAGACCTTGAGCGGCTCATTTTGATACCATCGCGGATGGAGGCATGAACTAATTCATCTGCCAAAATAAGATCACCTCGTTGTGGAACAGAGGCGAAAAACCCGAGATTGGCGGTGTAACCGCTATTAAATAAAAGACCTGCTTCAGCCTGATAATGTTGTGTTAATTTTTGCTCTACCGCTTCGTAATAATCGGAGTTGCCACTTATCAATCTAGAACCTGTTGCGCCTACTTGAGGCGTACCCAATTCTTTCATTTTTCGATCGATGAGTTGAGGTAATAAGGCAGACTTCGCTAGACCCAAATAATCGTTGGAACAAAAGTCGATAGCACCATCGGGTAAGGGTAGTTCGCGGAACGTACCTTCTGCCCTGCGTTGCTCCAATAAGTGGTGCAAACTATCCAAGGCCAAATCAGAATTCATGACTTATGCTTCTACCTGTTCGGCCACCTTTTCGGTCGCTTCTTTCGCTTTGCCTTTGAATGCTTCGCGAGGTTGTAAGCCTAATAGTTCAAACATTGCTTTATCGGCATCCACTTCTGGATTTGGTGTGGTCAGTAACTTATCTCCAGCGAAGATAGAATTGGCTCCAGCCATAAAGCAAAGTGCTTGCTCAGTGGTGCTCATTTTCTCTCTACCAGCAGATAGTCGAACCATTGCCTTAGGAATCACGATACGAGCCGTGGCTATCATACGCACCATTTCCCAAACGGAAACACGTGGCTGATCCGCCAATGGAGTTCCAGGTACGGGCACCAGTGCATTTACAGGCACACTTTCAGGATGTACTGGCAAATTAGCCAAGGTATGTATCATCCCTATTCGATCTTCTTCGCTTTCGCCCATACCGATGATACCACCGCTGCATGCGCTTAACCCTGCACGACGAACGCTACCTAGTGTATCTAAACGATCACCATAAGTACGTGTGCTGATAATTTCTTCGTAATGTTCTTCTGAAGTGTCTAGGTTGTGATTGTAGGCAAATAATCCTGCTTCTTTTAGTCGCTTAGCTTGGTCGTCGTTCAACATACCAAGGGTGCAGCAAACTTCCAAGCCTAGGTCGTTAACGCCTTTTACCATATCTACTACTTGATCGAAGTGCTTGTTATCGCGAACCTCGCGCCAAGCAGCTCCCATACAAAAACGGGTAGAACCTGAATCCTTTGCCTTTTGAGCAGCATCTAGTACCACGTCTTTTTCAAGCAGCTTATGCACTTTTACATCTGTGTGATAACGTGCCGCTTGTGGACAGTAAGCACAATCTTCTGGACAGCCACCTGTTTTAACCGATAACAATGTACATACCTGAACCTCGCCCGTGCTGTGGTATTTGCGATGTGCGGTTGCGCCTTGAAACATCAATTCCATCAAGGGCATGTGGTAAATTTCGCTTATCTCTTCTTTCGTCCAATCGTTTCTGATCTCGGGTTTCATAGCT
>CAYGTK010000118.1:0-3681 GCA_964352775.1 uncultured Chitinophagaceae bacterium | reverse complement strand
TAAAATGATATAACTTTGGCAAAAGCCTACTAGGCAAATATAATCGTTTGCCCTTACAAGGCCAGTAAACATGAAAAAAGCGCTGCAATATTGTCTATTCTTTTTCCTAATGCTCGTTGGGGTAGCTATTGTAGTTGAAATAGTGCTGAGCATAGGATTCTCTTACAAAGACCGCAATATAGAACCGATGAACGTGGTCGATCATCCCTATCTGTATTATTTGTTTGAAGAAGGAGAAGGCCTGAATAAGCATGGATTTAAAACGGAGCATTCCATCCAAAAGCCAGATAATACCTTCCGCATCATACTAATTGGCGGAAGCGTGGCAAGGGGAAACGCTCCAGAGCAGTCGATAGCTGCCAACCTAGAACGTATCTGGCAAGCAAAAGATACTACGGGAAAGAAGATAGAAGTAATCAACGCAGGTATCTCCGCTTTTGTGGTGCAACAAGAATTCATTCTAGTGCAAAGTATTCTTCAGGAATATGAACCCGATATGATAATTGGGCTGGATGGCTATAATGACATGCTGACTTGGAAACTAAATCGCTTTCAGGCAAATCCCCACCCACTGCCCCCTCATAATTGGAAAGACTTTCAGGTTATTCACCACAATCGTTTTCATAGTAAACCCTATTCGCGATTTGCCTTTCCTTTTAAGAGTATTAATAGAGCTAAAGACTACACACTAAGAACTTGGAAGGCCAAAGACTACAAATGGCCTGTGAAGGGAAACGAATCGACCGAGAGAGCTTGTGAGACTTATGAGAAGATATTAAAGGATACCTACGACTTCTGCGAAGCAAAAGGTATTCCTTACTACTCGTTCCTTCAACCTGTTCGATTTTACCCTAGTAAAGCAAAATCTGGAGAGCAGCGTTCTTTAAGTGATCTCTATGCTAATATGGAGAAGAATGCTGGTCAATATCCCTTCGCTTTTAGCTTGACGGGGGCTCTTTCTAGCAATTTAGAAGTGTTTACGGATGACTGCCATGTTACGCCAGAAGGTAATACCATACTGGCTCAGGCTATATTTGACAGCCTTAGAACTGCATCCCCCGTTCAGGGTAATTTTGAACGATTCTAAATAAGGACTGTTCATTTCCTTAATTTTGGCCCGCAATTGAAAGGAAACATGCGTTTAACAACTATTTTTTGGCTATTCATCGTGATGCTAACATCATGCGTGGGTGGTGAGCAGCAAGGTGAACAAGTAGTGAATGTGTATACTCACCGTCATTACCCAGTAGACAAGGAGATATATGCCGACTTTGAGAAAGAAACAGGCATTAAAGTAAATGTGATAAAGGCCAGCGCCGATGAGCTGATCAACCGACTAGCTGCGGAAGGAGAGCAAAGCCCTGCCGATCTTTTTATCACCGTAGATGGTGGCCGTTTATGGCAAGCCAAGACTAAGGATGTGCTTCAGCCGATAACTTCTGAGAAATTGGAAAAACAGGTAGGCTCTAATTTTAAGGATAAAGAGAACTACTGGTATGGATTGTCGTACCGCTCACGGGTTATCGTTTACAATAAGGAATTAATAGACCCATCTGCATTGACCAGCTACTATGATCTAGCAGACACAGCTTTGTTTGGAAAGGTAGTAGTTCGTTCATCTGAGAACCGTTACAATCAATCGTTATTAGCTAGTATGATAGCTCACGATGGTATGGACAAGGCCAAGGTTTGGACGAAAGCAGTAAGAGAAAATATGGCCCGTGACCCCAAGGGGAATGATACTGACCAGATAAAAGCAGTAGCAAATGGCGAGGCTGTAGCTACTTTGGTGAATAATTACTATTTGGCCAGAATAGCTCGCTCGGAAGAGGAGGGTGATAAGGAGATAGCTAGTAAAGTAGGTATCGTTTTTCCTGAACAAGATGGGTCGGGAAGTCATGTAAATATCAGCGGTGCGGCCCTTGCCAAGCATTCGCCAAATAAGAAGAATGCTTTGTTGTTGTTAGAATACTTAACCGCTCCTGCAGCTCAAACCAAGTATACTGAGGCAAATAATGAATATCCTGTAAACCCTGCAGTAGCACCGAATACATTGTTACAGGAGTGGGGAAGCTTTAAGGCTGACACCTTGAATATGGAATTACTTGGTGAATTTAATGATGAGGCTGTAGCGGTATTCAACGCTGCTGGCTGGGAATAATGGCCTGTTTTGAGTAGGCGGAAAAGTTTGGGTGGTGCATTAAGATGGCACCATTTACCCGCTCTTTTAAGTAGCCTGTTCATCCTACTCCCTTTTCTTTTTCTCCTCGTTCAAATGCTAACTGGTGATGGCGAGATAGGCCCAATACTTAGTGATAAACTAGTTTGGAGTGCCGCTAAGAATACCTTTCCACTCATTCTATTGACCAGTCTTTTCACGTTGTTACTGGCCGTTCCTAGTGCTTATTTAGTAGCCACCTTTCAGTTTCCAGGTAGAAAGCTAGTTCAAGGAGCTTTGGCTTTACCGCTGGCTATTCCTGGCTATATCATGGCCTACTCTTATGCTGGTTTGGTAGAGCATTTTACTCCCTCTCCCCTTTCTTGGGCTGGCTTGGGTACTTTGGCTTTCGTATTGGCTTTGGCCTTGTATCCCTATGTTTATTTGGCGGCTCGTTCCGCTTTTAGTTTACTTAATGCCAATTTGAACGATGCGGCGCGCTCTTTGGGAGCTAGTCGTACGAAGTACTTCTATTCTGTGGCGTTGCCCTTGGCTCGTCCTGCTATAGCTGGGGGGCTTTTCTTGGTGATAATGGAATTGCTGAACGATTATGGTGCAGCTAAATACTTTGGGGTCACTACTTTCACCACGGCTATTTTCAGGATGTGGTTCGGACAAGATAACCTAGCGGGAGCATTGTATATTGCTGTTGCCTTGTTCGCTATTGCGCTAGCTATCGTTCTAGTAGAGAAGAACTTAAGGCAGTCAAGAAAATTCACCACAACTAACAGCGGTAGCCGCCCGCATACCCCACTTAAATTGAAAGGTGTATCTGGAATTGTGGCACTTATACTTTGCGCACTACCAGTATTGCTCGGCTTTATATTTCCTGTTGGGCAATTGATCTATTGGGTACAGCAGATCGGTTGGGAAGTTCCATCTGGCTTAGGGAAAATCATACAAGATAGCTTGACCATTGGTTTGGCTGGTGGTGGTTTATGTGTGTTATTCGCCTTACTGTGGAGTATGTTAAATTACTGGAACACTCATCCTGTCATCAAAAAATTACTGGAATTCAGTACGCTAGGTTATGCTATTCCTGGGGCTGTAATAGCGGTTGCGGTAATGCTACCTGCTTTCGATCTAGATAAGTGGTTAGGCTTTAGATTCCTTGGCGGAACGGTTGCGCTGCTATACTATGCCTATGTGGTGCGTTTCTTGGCGGTATCTTTCTTTCCTATTGAAGCGGCATTGCAAGGTGTTTCTCCTTCTTTAGCCTATGCCTCTAGGTCTTTAGGGCAGAATCAGTTTTTAACCTTTCTACGCATTCAGCTTCCGTTGATAAAGCGGGCGGTATTGGTAGGATGGTTTGTAGCTGTGGTGGATATGATGAAGGAGCTGCCACTTACGCTCATTCTCCGCCCTTTCAATGTAGATACATTAGCAACAACGGCCTACGAATGGGCTATGGACGAACAACTTCAACAGGCTGCTTTTCCTGCACTAATTATTATTGTGATAAG
>CAYGTK010000117.1:11110-13372 GCA_964352775.1 uncultured Chitinophagaceae bacterium | reverse complement strand
CCCCCCCCCCCCCCCCCCCCCCACCCCCCCCCCCCCCCCCCCCCCCCCCCCCCCCTCAATGTTATACATCAAACAGACCTTATCAAATTCTGCCTCATCTAATCCATTTTCGAATACAACACCTTTCTGTCTCATCGACTTGGTCAACTGTGTAATAACATCTATTGACATGAAGTCTCGCATCTAACTTCTAGTATCTACCTAAGCATTCGTCACCACAAACCCCACCAAAACCGCCACTACCACCAAAACAGGCGCAGGCAACTTAGTAAACAACAACACCCCAGCCGAAACCACCACAATAGCAGGATTCAACCAATCCAGCTCCAAAGCATTAAAAAGGATAAGTGCGGCGGCTACTACTAAGCCAGCGGCTGTGGCGTTAACACCAGATAAGGCATTACGAACCATACTAAGCGACTTCAAGTCTTCCCAAAGGGGATAGACGAAAAAGATGAGGATAGTTCCTGGTAGGAAAATACCAATAGCTCCGATAAAACAACCTAATAGCTGACCAGCCCAACCAGCATCGCTCATGCTCATGCCGCCCGCAAAAGCCGAAAAGCTAAACACGGGGCCAGGTAAGCCTTGAACCAAGCCAAACCCCGTGAGAAATTCATCATTGGTCAGGTAACCGCTCTTCTCCACCAATTGGCCTTGCATGAAAGGGATGAGCACTTGCCCACCGCCAAATACCAAACTACCAAAGCGGTAAAAATTCTCGAAGAGGATAAAGGGCTTGCCCTTAATCGTGAACGCCAATAATTCAGCAAACAAGAAGATGCCTACGAACAAAGCCAACCAACTCCATTTCGGTTTAATGTTCACTTTAGAAGTGCTACCCTCTCCCCTCTTTAGAAGCGAGGTTATCATTCCCCCCACAACCAATATCAAAGGAAACACCCATGGTTGTCGAAAGAAGAATGCAACAACGGCAGCAGCTACTAATAAACCTAAGGTAAGGGAGTCAGTCACTACCTTTTTACCGATCTTATAAGCAGCAACTACTACAAAACCCACCGCCAAGGGCGGAATGAATTGTAGAAAGTCGAGCGATAATTGATTTTGCTGAAAGTAGGCGTAGCCGAAAGAGAAGACCGTCATCAGCACTAATGCGGGGAAGGCCCATATCATTATAGTAACTGCAGCCAAACTCGGCCCGCCAAGTTTATAGCCTATGGAGGTAATGGTTTGTGTAGAGGTTGGCCCCGGTAGCAAGTTGCACAGGGCGTTCAGCTCTATAAGCTCCTTCTCCGTTAAGTATCCTTTCTTGCTAACGAGATAATCGAGCATCATAGCAATGTGTGCTTGTGGACCACCAAAGGCGGTAAAGGCCATTACTACTACATCTCTTAAAAACTCGCCTTTTCTGTTGCTCATACCTTCAACAGGCCGATCTCGATTAAGCGTTCGCGCAAATAGTCACCTGCGTTTATCGGCTCATAGGCCTTTGGGTTTTCAGCACTTACGCAGCTATCCAAGCAATCCAAGTCCATCTCTGAACGGGGATGAAAAAAGAAAGGGATGCTCAATCGTGGTTGATGCCATTTTTCTTTTGGTGGATTTATAACTCGGTGAGTGGTGGAGCGCAAACGGTTATTGGTCAATCGCTGTAGCATATCGCCCACATTAACCACTATCTGCCCAGGGCCAGCGGTTACGGCCATCCATTCACCATCGTTCTTTTGCAGCTGCAATCCATCCGCAGAAGCACCTACCAACAGGGTGATAAGATTAATATCCTCATGCTGTTCGGCACGTATCGCGCTCGATGGGTCGCTAGTTATCGGCGGATAATGGATAGCTCTCAAAATGCTATTCCCATTATAAATATGGGGAGTAAAATAGTTTTCTTCCAAGCCTAAGTGCAAAGCAATAGCCTGCAGCAATTTACCGCCTGCATTTTCAAATGCCTTATACAAGTCCTCTCCCACTTTATTGAATTCTGGTAATTCTGCCACCTCTACATTCGGGGGATACGACTCTTTTATTGGGTCATCGTCTTCTACTATCTGACCGAACTGCCAAAACTCTTTTAGGTCAGCAAACTCACTCTGCTTGGCATGCTCTTTCCCGAAAGACGTATAACCGCGCTGACCAGCAAGACCTTCTATCTCGTATTTCTTCTTCAGCTCTTCAGTAGAATTGAAGAATTTGAACACTAACTCATAAAAACGGTCAACTAGTTCTTGTGCAATTCCATGATTCACTACAGCAACAAAACCTACTGTTTCGTAGGCCTTTCCTAACTCATCAATAAAC
>CAYGTK010000117.1:0-11100 GCA_964352775.1 uncultured Chitinophagaceae bacterium | reverse complement strand
CTGTTACTTCCTGCGGTAAACTTTGCCAGATCAACTACTGGTATCATAATTCTTGGCTTTGCTCCGAATTTAAAATAATTTTCTGGAGGGGTTTTATCACTCCCTTTTCTTTCCTAAAAACTTGACCATTTAGCGGCACATTTCTCCTTCTTAAAAAGCCTTCGGCCTGCTCTATATTCTCCACTCGCTGCACATTCCGCTTAGCATAATAGATCTCTTGTGGGGTTTGCTTCTCCCCGATAAGAAAAACAACTTCTTCAGGACCTGAATTTTCTGCGATCATTATCCCATTCTCCATTTCCAAGGCATATCGTTCTCCGCTTATGGAATGTTCTCCTGGTCTGTTAATGTAGTAGTATTGACCAACACAAAGCACCAACACCACAACCAATGCAATTTTGGAATAGCTCAACGTACTAACTACCTGATAAGCAATTGCTACCAAAAGCGAAATGAAAACTGCCAAATGTAAAGTAGTAAAATCATGGCCTGAATAGTTAGTGAGGAATACATGTAGGAGGAGAACAGGCACAGCTGAAACCAATAACACCGAACCCATTGAAGCATCCATTCTAGACCAGATCTCTTTCCCTTTCCAAACTATAATAGAACCTAAAAGGATGAGTAGCGGTAAATAGCTGGTCAAATAGTTCTTAATGATACCAAACCAACCATACAGATAAGATCCGCCGAATGAACGTTCACCGCCGCGTTGTTGTAGTTCCGCCCAATAAGCCTCCCATCCATTAATGCCGCTGTATTGAAAAGCGATCAAACCAAGTGCAGATACCGAGGCAATGAATATCTTGGTAGACCACAGCCATTTCTTATTCCACAAGCTCCAGACGCCTACTACAAAACCGAAGAACACCCCCAGCCAACTAGTATAGATCATCAAAAAAGTAGTGATAGCCAATAAGGGTAAGTAGCGGTCGTTTTGATCAGTTTTCCAAAAGGCCCAAACTCCCCACACGAAAAATAGCTGCACCAGCATATCGCTCATGTAGGTATTGCTTTGAAACCAAAGTGTGGCTGGATTAAACAGGTAGACAGCAAATGCCACCAACCCAAGTGTAGTAGAATCAAAAAGCCCTTTAGCTATGAGAAAAAGGGCGATGGCACACAACAGCCCAACCAGCATATGAAAGACTTGAATGCCCAAAACTGTAGGTGGCCGACCTAAAATACTGAAGGTAGCATAGGGCAAATAATAAGCAAAGGGTGGGTGCGATACATAATAGTAGTTCCCTTGGTCGTCCATCATTTTCCCAGAACCAGATGCGAAATTGTTGATGTGCTTATTGGCCTCACCTGAGTAGTTCATAGCGGGTAGACCCTTATAGGCAGAGATGCCCTCTTCCCACCAAACATCCATTACCTGTAAGGCCACGGCCGTGCAGAATTCGTGGTGCTTAGAAAGTGGTCTATTCAGATTAGGAACACGCACTACTACCGATAAGGCAAAAAGCCCCAGCAGAATAGCAACAACGCGGAATTTTCCCATTATGGAATTTAAGCAATATCCCCTTAGGGCTTTAAGCGACCATACATCCTTGGGAAAGGAATAGTCTCTCTCACATGTTGAAGACCACAAACGTAAGCCACCAAACGTTCTAACCCCAAACCGAAGCCACTATGAGGCACCGAACCAAAGCGACGAAGGTCTAAATACCATTCGAAAGCTTCCATTGGTAGCTCGTGCTTGTTTATCTGGTCTATCAGGTATTGTTTATCGGTTTCCCTTTCGCCACCACCAATTATTTCTCCGTAGCCTTCTGGCGCTAATACATCCACTCCCTTCACGTAGTTCTCATCGTCTTCCACTTGTTTCATGTAGAAGGCTTTGATAGCCTTGGGCCAGTTGTAAACCATAACTGGGCTTTCAAATAAACGGGTCAATACCGTTTCATCCGATCCACCAAGGTCTTCACCAGGAACAAAATTCTTTGCAGATGTTATCCATTGTGGAATGTTCTGTGCTTTCTCTTCCAAATCTTTATTCTCGGCCTTCAGCTGCCCGATCTTGTTACGGTTGAAGTTGGCTATACCTTTCTTAATTCCACCTTTATCTAATAGCGCTTGGCGCTCGTCAATATCCGTTTGGTTAGCGTCTATTTGAGCTTTTACTTCTTCCAAGTCTTGCTCTAACGTAGCTATGGAGTATTTTCCATTTACCGCCATTTCACCCTTTATCATAGCTACGGCATCATCATACGTAATTCGTGTATATGGCTTGGTGCTGTTGGCTAGTAATTCTTTATCACGGCCTATAGTGTCTAATTCTTTATCGCATTTAGCGAGTACGTCTTTTACCACATACTGTAAAAACTCTTCTATCAAGTCCATATCCATGTCTAGATCGAAGAAAGCCATTTCTGGCTCTATCATCCAGAATTCAGACAAGTGACGACGAGTTTTCGATTTCTCTGCGCGGAAAGTCGGTCCGAACGTATAGATCAAGTTATGGGCCATCGCCATCGCCTCGCCATACAATTGCCCTGATTGCGATAAGTAAGCTGGCTCGCCATAGAAATCAGTCTCAAATAAGGTACTCGTCCCCTCACTAGCATTGGCGGTAAACAAAGGCGCATCCATTTGAATGAACCCCTTATCTTGAAAAAAGGTATGAATAGAAAAAATGATCTTGTTACGAATACGCATAATAGCCCATTGACGCTTGCTACGCAGCCATAAGTGGCGCTTATCCATCAAGAAATCTACCCCGTGATCTTTTGGAGTAATTGGAAATTCTTCCGATTCGGTTAACACCTCTAAAGCAGTTACTGCTAATTCCACACCCAACTCTTCGCGTTCATTTGGCACCACTTTACCCGATACGGTTACAGAGGTTTCTTGAGAAAGACCTTTTGCCAACTCTGTTACTTCTGCCCCTAAATTCTCTTCCACCACTGTGCATTGGGCAAAACCTGTTCCATCACGAAGTACTAAAAACACCAACCCTTTGGCTGTTCGCTTGTTATGTATCCATCCTTGTAGGCTTACTTCTTTACCTTCTAACTCTGCTAAATTTTGTATGTACGTTTTCATGCGAATTTTACTGCTTTGAACGTTAAGAACCGAAAGGTGAAATTAATTATTAAATTTGGCTTATCGCTTGTAAAACCTACTGTTAGCGAACATTTTACCCTATGCTGAACCAGAGACTGAGCCAAAAGCTCTTACAGAAATTATCGCCGCAACAAATACAGCTTATGAAGCTGTTACAGGTGCCTACTGCCCAATTGGAGCAGCGGATAAAAGAGGAGCTTGAAGCAAACCCAGCACTAGACGAAGGTGCCGACGTAAAAGAGAGCGACCCTTACGAAGAAATAGACCGCCAAGAAGAGCGAGAAGAGAGCTCAAAGGAGGACGAATTAGACCTTTCTGACTATTATCAAGATGATGATATTGCTTCTTATCGTACCAAAAGCAACAACTACAGCAGCGATGATGACGATAAAACCATACCAGTTGCCGTAGAAACTACTTTTCACGAGCATTTGGAAACCCAATTGGGCTTGGCTGATATGGATGAAAAGGAAATGGCCATTGCTGTTCAATTAGTGGGCAGCATTGATGGAGATGGCTACCTACGACGAGAAATAGAGGCCATAGTGGACGACCTTGCTTTTTCGCAAGGTGTAATGGTAGAAGAAGAAGAAATAGAGGCCGTATTAGAAAAGATACAGCAATTTGACCCACCAGGAGTTGGTGCTCGCGACCTTCAGGAAAGTTTGCTACTTCAACTAGATCGGGTACCTAATAATCCGATAGTTAGATTGGCCACTGCGGTTATCCGTGATCAATTTGATCAATTCACCAAGAAGCATTACGAAAAGCTGCAACGTAGCTTAAGTATAGAAGAAGATGAATTAAAATCGGCTATAGATGAAATTTTAAAGCTGAACCCAAAACCAGGCAGTGGTTTTGCTTCTTCTGCCAAAAGCCAACAGTACATCACCCCTGATTTTTTTATCATTAACGAAGAGGGAGACCTTAGGTTAACCTTGAATGCCCGTAATGCTCCAGAGCTTAGAGTAAGCGATGGCTTTAAAGGAATGCTAGAGGGTTACGACAAAAGCAAAAAGAAAACCGCCGACCAGAAGCAGGCGGTGATGTTCATCAAGCAAAAGATAGATGCTGCTAAGTGGTTTATTGATGCCATTAAGCAACGTCAACATACCCTGCTAAGTACCATGCAAACCATTCTGGAGTATCAATACGATTACTTCTTAACGGGAGATGAAACTAAGCTTCGCCCAATGATACTAAAAGATATTGCGGAGAAAACGAACTTAGATATAAGTACCATTTCGAGAGTTGCGAATAGCAAATATGTTCAGACTGAATTCGGCATTTTCGGCTTAAAATCTTTCTTCAGCGAAAGCCTTCAAACCGACAGTGGTGAAGAAGTAAGTACCCGTGAGGTTAAAAAGATATTGTTAGACATAGTTGAAGCGGAAAATAAAAAGAAGCCGCATAGTGACCAAAAGCTTACAACTATGCTTAACGATAAGGGCTATAATATCGCCCGACGCACTGTGGCTAAGTACCGCGAGCAGTTGAACATACCTGTGGCGCGATTAAGAAAGGAGTTGTAATGCGATTACTTTCAAATGTATTATCGTATTTACTGCACCCTCTTTTGTTGCCGAGTTACGCTCTGCTATTGATCAATTGGGCGCATCCCTATTCTTTAGCTCAAATATCTGAGGAGAATAAAATCCAACTCTTTGCCTCTATTTTCATAAACACTTTTGCATTCCCAGCCATCACTATCTTTTTGATGATGAAGCTGGATTTCATTAAAAGTGTACATCTGCGGACTAGAAAGGAACGCATATTACCTTATATGGCCATTATGCTCTACTATTTCTTCTCGTTTTTGGTTATTCGAAACATGGCGGTTAGTGAGTTTATTACCAAAATGATGTTAGGTGCATCTATAGCCATCACCATTTCATTTCTACTCAATCTATTCTATAAAATAAGTGTGCACGCCGTTGGGGCAGGCTGCTTCTTTGGTATTGTACTTGCCCTAATGGTAACCAGCACGTATAACCTATTCCCCATCCTTATCATCACACTTTTTATGATAGGACTACTAGGGTCAGCACGCATTTACCTAAAAGCTCATCGCCCTACTGATATATATAGTGGCTATATGATAGGCCTGCTGGGACAAATTTTAGCATACAAAATAATATAACGACATGCCTAACGAATTCATCCATGTATTACTGGAAAAAGAAAACGGAGTAGCTACCATTAGCCTTAATAGGCCAGAGGTGTATAATGCCTTTAACAACGAAATGACCTATGAGTTACAGTGTGCTTTAAAAGACGTTGCTCGCGATAAGTCGGTAAGGGCTATAGTACTAACTGGTGCAGGAAAAGCATTCTGTTCAGGCCAAGATCTTAAGTCAGCTCGTGGTGAAGAATTCAAAGGTTTTGCTGATTCACTAAAAACACGTTATAATCCCATCATCAAGGCTATGCGGAATATGGAAAAACCGATCATTTGCAGATTGAACGGTGTTGCTGCTGGTGCTGGTTGTTCTTTAGCTTTAGCATGTGATATGATAATTGCTAGCGAAAAGGCCAGTTTGATAGAAGTTTTCGTCAACATAGGTTTGGTACTCGACTCTGGGTCTACATTCTTTTTACCGCGTATGGTGGGTTCTTTAAAGGCTTTTGAGCTAGCTACTATGGGTAGTAAGGTTAAAGCTGCTGAGGCGCTGGAATTGGGCTTGGTTAATAAAGTGGTTCCCGCTGAAGAATTAGATGATGCTGTAGCTGAGGTGGCTACTTACTATGCTAATGCGCCTACCAAAGCAGTAGGCTTAATGAAGCGCATGCTGAACAAGTCGCAGAACTCTACATTAGAAGAAGTACTACAATACGAAGAATACTGCCAAGATATAGCAGGAAGCACAAAAGACTATGAAGAAGGAGTTACCGCCTTTACCGAAAAGCGTAAGGCGAACTTTATTGGAGAGTAAGCTAAGCTTATAGTCCGTTAATAGAAAAACCTACTGAGAAAGAAGTGATCTTAGGACCTTCATCTTTCTTGAACATATTCGTCACTCCGTAGTAGGCGAATACATTAAAGGCTCCATAACCGACACGTACCATTGGACCAAAGCGAATTAGCGATAGGTCGTTGAAGTTTTTAAGCTTCTCCACTTTACGATCACCATTAGCATCGTCAGCTACCAACTTGGTATGTGCATCTATCTTCAAACCGAATTTTGCACCTATGGCAAATTTGAAGCTCTTGTTCTTTTCATTTGGCTTACTACGGTAACGCAGTTCTACTGGAATGTCGATGAACAACAAGTGAAGTTTGTGACGCTTATAGTCGGTAGTTATAGGGCGAAGTATAGTACCCAGAGAATCTACCGAGTCATCTAAGCGAGTATTGATGTATGCATTGCTAATATTCAACCCTATACCAGGCGCAAAGCTTAATCTAGATTTTCCTAACTGAATATCGTACATAAAGTACATGCCAAAACCCCGTGAGTACCAATCGACGTTTAAACTATCCACATCATGCACCCAATTATCAAAGCTGAAAAGGTCTACAACTAAGCGGTCTTTTGCCCCCGTGTTCACTACTTTTTCCTTTGCCTTTTTTGCCATAGACTCTTCCTTAGGCGCAGCATTAGGGTCATCTTGGGCGAATAGGACGAATGAAGAAAGAAGAAGGGCTAGTGTAATAATTCGCTTCATGGGGCAATACTTGATGTAAGGCAAAATTAGGTTTTCTTTACGACTACCGAAAACGCTAATATCAGTCTAATATTGCAAGCACAAAAAAAGCAATGGCCGGGCCATTGCTTTCTTCATTATCTATATGGTAAAGGATACTAAGCTGCTAGCTTTGGTAACTCTTCTTTTAAATAGTTGGCCATTGCTGTTACCTCTCGGTGCATGGTGATAAGCATTGGAGGTACTTCTCCATGTTTAGCCTCATCTGCACAGTTGGTTTCAATGGTTTGAATTAGCTCTGCCAATTCATTATTCCCCATTATTTGGACCGATGATTTCAATTTATGCACCGTTATTTTCAACAGCTCAAAATCGTTATTCTTTAAATAAGTTTGCGATTGATGTAATACATCTGGAGCATCATTGATAAACATCTGAACAATGTCTACAATAAACTCTGTATCGCCGCCTGATAACTCTATCAGGTAGTCCATATTCATATTACAGCCCATTGAGCTGCCTTTAGATGATCGCTGGGATAACCCGGTCTCTCTTATCTCTTCCATTCTCTTATTCTTGTTCACTTTAGGTAACCGTATTGGTTTATACGCGAAGGAAAAAGAAATGTTCTGAAAAAACAGACTTAAAAAAGTGTGTTTTGCCTAGAAGAAGGTGTGTAGAAAGCAGGAGCCTTAAGCCCTAACCCCTCCGATTTAGGAAGCCTATCGATCATATACTTAGCTAGGTCAGCGCATAAGTGCTTTTCCGGTTCATGCATAAAAAAGTAGACCTTGTTCAAGCCAGAATCGAGCCAATTATTCATTTGAAGCAACCACTCATCTACCCGTTCATAATCCGTTTGATGTAGGTCATTGCCATTGAATCGAATGAAAGCAGTGTCGGTAGTGAGGTATTGATGAATAACATCTCTTCTCCCCAATGTGTCTGTTATCACTGCTATCTTCCCCAATTCCTTTAGCGCATCCACGTAGTCTTTTAAAAGGTGCTCATCATTAAACCAAGCCTCATGCCTTACTTCCACGGCAAGCTCAATATCTTGAGGGATCTGCTGTAAAAACCTAAATAACTCCTGCATACGTTCGGGCTTAAAATGAGGCGGAAGCTGAATAAAACAAGGGCCTAAATGATCGCCGAGGCCGTAAACTAGCTCTAAGAACCTATCACTCAGTTCTATCTTTTTATCAAGATCTCTTCTATGACTTATTACTTGCGGAAACTTGGGGCAATACTTAAACCCAGGCGTGGCAACATCTTTCCACTTTGCTATCATCTCTTCTTGAGGGATACGGTAATGGGTAGCATTCACTTCAATGCAATTGAACTGCTTGGTATACTCTGCTAAGTAATCTATAGGTTTTGTTCCTTTAGGGTACACCTTGCCTACATACCCCTTGTCTGACCATACTGGGCAACCAATATAAACCCGTTTATCTTTTGGCTGAAGCGTGGCTAAAAACTTATTGTTCTTACCCTCATCATCAGCTAAGCTTAGTTCTAGCCCAGTAAGGTCATTCAATCGTCCGAAATGCATAGGTCGTAAATAAAAAAGGAGCTACAAACTGTAACTCCTTTCTAAATTATGTTATTCTTTGATCAATCAAAGAAGTCTTCTGTAACCACGTTGCCATTTTCATCATAGGCCACCCAGTTTCCTTTTCGCTCGCCATTTATCCAAGCTCCTTCTGTATGCTTGTTACCATTCTCGTACCACATCCGGTACGGGCCGTTCCAAATATCATTGGTAAAGTACATTTCTGTACTTAATTGGCCATTGGCAAACCAAACCCTTACCACACCATCAACAGCGCCATCTTTAAATGGCTTCTCCATTTTAAGTGTTCCGTCAGGGTAGTAAGTTCGCATTGTACCATGATTGGTCATCTGGTCTTCACCTTTGATGTAATAGCCTACTTGCACTTCGGCTAATGTGCCGTCGTCAAAGTAGCTCTTTTCCTCAACTATTGGGCCGCGATCATCAGGGTCCACAGATCCATCTTGAGCATTGGCGAAGCCAACATTCAAAAGGATAATACAAAAAGAATATAGTAATGCTCTCATGATATTCATGTTAATCAAATTCAACGTTCAATTTAGCAGAAGATTTAACTGTAATGTCTGCTCCAAGCTGTACTTGGATAGTTCTACATGTAGCAATTCCGTTACCAATAGTAGCAGAAGCGCCATTTGCATAAACTGTTGGCGAGAATGGTGTTCCATTAGGGATAACCACGTCTGTTAGGTCTCCAGGAACACAATTGCTCCAGTTACCTGGTTTGTGCCAATCCGTATCTACAACTCCTATCCACGTACTGTTCGGTAAGTTACCACTTACGATAGTTACATCAACTGCATTACTTAATGCTGGAGTGTTACAACCAAGCACATTTACGTAGCAGATGTACTGATATCCATCAATTGCTGCTGTAGCACCAGAGATGGTTAATGTACTTGTAGTAAATCCAGAGTAAATACCTCCATGAGTAGTGCCATTGATAGCCGTTGTGGTAGGATTAAGTGTATACCACTGATACTCTATTGTAGAGGCCCCGAAGCTAGCGTCTATATCAAATGAGCCACCCAATCCATCACATATCTCAATATCAACTGGCTGTACATTTATTGTAGGCAACTCCAGCACTAGATCTACTTCATCAGTAGTAAGTGATGCTGTAGGAGATGGACAAATACTAGTAACCTGACAACGGAACTGTGCTCCCAGCAAAGAGGATGGAATTCCAGTTATCGTCAAAGCACTACTTGTTGCTCCTGCATAATTAGGATTGGTACCACCATTTGTGATCGGACCCCATCCAGAACCATTTTCTATCTCCCATTGGTAAACTAAGTCTGTTCCTGAAGCTGTAACACTGAAATTAGCTACTGTTGCTCCCGTAGGACATACTTGCGCATCTACAGGTTGAATATCAATGCTTAGGTCATCCGTCTCGAAAACTAAGGCTGATGCATCATCAGTACAGGTACTTCCATTATCAGTTATCTGTAGCGTATATGTTCCTGCCCCAATACCGCTCAATACTTGAGCCGATGAGATAGGACCGCCAGAGTTAGACCACTCGAAAGTGAACACTCCTGAACCACCTGAACCAACTACAGCTTGACCGTTCAATGATGTTACATCACCAGGACAAATATCCAAGTCACCCGTAATAGTTGCTGTAGGCGCACCATTTACTGTTATCGCAAGATCTCTAGAAGCTGGATTCGGCGTACAGCCTTCTGGCACTACCGATACATTACCATTATTGGTTCCAAATGTTACAGTTATGGATGTAGTTCCTTGGCCGCTGTTTATCACACCACCTGAAGGTACCGTCCATTGATAGTTAGTAGCATTTGTTACCGCAGCAATGGAATACGTTTCTTGATCACCAGCACATACAATAGCATCTCCAGTAATAGTTCCTGCCTGAAGCGGTGGAGGAGTTACCTCAACCGTAGCATATACTGGTATTGACCACCCACAACACTCTTCTTCCACTTGTAATTTCACCAAGTAAGTACCTGGTGTATTAGGCATAGTATACGTACCAGGGTTTTGACCCGTGAACGATGTTAATGAAGGAGAAGAGAAATCGTTGTTAACAGTTGATATATCCCATGCATAAGCCGTACCACCTGCTGTAGTAGAACCAAGTGTTATTTGGTCTCCTGGGCAAATAGGGCTAGCTATAGGGGTTATAACTGGAAGAGTACGAGTTGTTCTTATCCAAACATATTCTTCATACACAGCACCGTTTATTTCTAAGTCGTGCTGGCCTGTTACTGTATAATATACTTGAGCTGGGCTAGATGTTGTTCCAGTGCTTGCTGAGCTTGGACCATAGTCGTTAACAAAGTTACCACTAGTACCTAGGCTAGTCCAAGTTCCGCCAGATTTAGTTATTTCAATTACAGAGTTTGTACAACCTTGCAATTGTTCAACTGTAATTGTAGCTGGGTTAGGAACACCGTTGTTATCAACTACTGGTGTGCCTCCTGCTGCTGTTCTTACATCAATTGATTCTCCGTTTGAACCATCGCCGCCATCGCCGCCATCGCCACCGCGACCACCAGACCCGCTATTTCCGGCATTACCTGGTTTAGACCCACCACATGCTGTGATCCAACCACCAATACCAAATCCTCCACGGCCACCGTTTCCACCGTTTCCGCCGTTTCCACCGCTTCCTGCACTACCAGCGTCAAGATCGCAATCAACAAGTGTTCCAGATGGGCTATTCCAGATGTACATAGCATAAGATGAACCTCCACCAGAACCACGAGCACCGGCACCACCGCCACCACCGCCTCCAGCACCTCCTGGTCCACCCGGACCATCGTCACCAGTACAGTAATCTGTTACTC
>CAYGTK010000116.1:0-13451 GCA_964352775.1 uncultured Chitinophagaceae bacterium | reverse complement strand
TTATTAACCTTAACCTCAACAAAAATGGAAAAGAAAGGAACAAATGCTTATTTAGAAATCACTTTGAACATCAAGAATGAAAACAGAGGGAGTGCCGCAGCAGTATACACCAAATACAAAGAGCCATTTTTAAAACAAATAGCTGGTGCCACATCAAAAGAACTTCTTTTGAGAACAGACGATGTACAAGTGCTTCACGGATTTACATCGGAAGAAGAAGCAAAGGCTTACCTAAGTACAAAGTTGTTTGAAAATGATGTGGTTAGAGAATTAAAACCATTTTTGGAAAGCAACCCAGAGATCAGGATTTACGCTGTTTTCAAAAACTAAGCATCAGCAAGTAATAGGAAAATAATAACCCTTGTTGAATTTTAGTAAAGGCGGTTAAGTGTGAGCTTATACCGCTTTTTTGTTTCTCCTTGAAACTTACGACTATCTAGAAAAATCGTACTCATCCACATTCCACAACTCTAGCTCACCCGCTTATACTTCTTCTTACTAATGAGCGGTAATTTTATTGCTACTGACGCAGATAAATAAGCCATTACAGCTATTCTGGTTTTTTTATTAATTTTCGATACAACTAACACTCTAATTTACTATGGCTTTAAAACTAATTGGTGCAGGTTTTGGCAGAACTGGCACTATGTCAACCTATACCGCATTAAATAAATTGGGCATGCCTTGCTATCATATGTTTGAAGTGATAGATAACAAGGAGAATAAAAACCACCTTGATTTCTGGAATAAAGTGGCTGATGCACCACCACGATCTGATCATAATTGGGAAGAAGTGTTCCATAAGTACGAGGCCACTATAGACAACCCCGCTTGTTGCGTTTATAAAGAACTAATGGTGGCATATCCCGATGCCAAAGTACTGTTAACGCTACACCCCAAGGGGCCTGAAGAATGGTATGAAAGCACTATTGATACTATTTACTTTACTGAAAGTATGTGGCAATTCAAGGTGCTAGAACTGTTTACACCATTTGGTAAAAAAATGGGGAATATGTGCCATAAGTTGATATGGCAAGGCAACCATAAAGGCACCTTACGGAGTAAGGAAGAAGCTGTAGCCCACTATAAGCAGTATGTAGAAGAGGTAAAGGCCCATGTGCCGCCTGAAAAGTTGTTGATATTTGATGTTACCCAAGGTTGGGAACCGCTCTGCCAATTTATTGGGAAAGAAGTTCCCGAGGGGGCGTTTCCTCGTGTAAACGACCGTAACGAGATAAAAAAGACCATTGCCGACATTACCAAGGGGGCGTACGTTATTTTGACCATTCTGACACTTTTAGTAATTGGGCTAGTACTGCTTGCACTGTACCTTACGGGTGCCTTATAGGTAGCTTTGGAAAATTGAGTTTGTTAACCTTGGTGTAGTTGGAATGCTTACAACTTATCACTTCTATTAAAATCATGCTCATCCACCTCACCCAACTCTAGCTCGCCAGCCTTGGCTTTTTGGGTTTTGTCTTGTAGTTCGGTTACTATTTTACTTATGCGTTTGCCATTGTCAAGGATGATGCTGGTGTTGCTTTTTAGGTCGGTGGCTATTTCGTGTATTTCTTCTACGAAGTGCGATGCTAGTATCTCGCCGTTCACTCTCACTCGTTCTCGTCTATTGACGAGGGTGCACATTCATAACGTCTATTGACGTGTATATTATTCCCCCCACTAGCGCAAAGATCGAACTCATGACCACAAAACACCAACTTCCAAAAGTCAGTACAACAAAAGCCTTTACGCCCATTTACCCTCATTTCAGTTTTTAGATATCTAAAAACTGCTAACAGGTCAGCGACTTATACATGTACATATCCCTTAATTGGCTGTAAACCCTATAAACAGTGAGTTCTGAAACTTGTCTAACCCGCCAAAACACGGCTTGAAACCCTTGCTACCACTAGGTCCAATTTTGGCAGTGCACCGCAAATGTACCATTTGTGCCATATTGGGCTCATATTGCGAACACTAACAACTGGTATACCCAACTGGCTGTGCAAAAAATAAACGACTGGCCTTATAGCATTTCCTATTTTTAGCACAACTAAACAACTGCCTTTGTCGTTAACAGAAATGATGTTCAGCAAGTCTCGTATTCTTATTCCCTTTGTTGCAGTAATTCTGTTATTGGGTGGCTGTGTTACCAGCTCTAAAATAAAAACGGGCGACCAAGCCTTTCAGCAAAAGGCCTACTTTATTGCTACTACCTTATATAAGGATGAATACGTAGCTGCCGAAACACCGCTTCGCAAAGCCGAGATAGCCTTTAAGGTTGGGGAAAGTTACCGACTGACCGGTAAAACAAAAGATGCCGAAAAGTGGTATCAAGAGGCCGTTCGCCTAAAATATGGGCCAGAGGCAAAACTCCGCTTTGGCGAAATGCTAAAGGCCAATGGCAAGTACGATAACGCCATTCAGCAGTTCAAAGAATATGCCCGCGACGAACCCTTCAAAAAACAACTGGCCTTCGACCTGATAAAAGGAACTCAACTTGCTCAAAAATGGGCTCGCGAACCCGATGGGTTCTCTGTAGAGAATATGGAAACCGTAAATAGCGAGGCCAGCGAATATGCCCCAGTATTCTACCAAAATAAAGACATCATTTTTACCAGCGATAGACTGGATGCTGTGGGCGAAGATACCTACGACTGGACAGGCGAGCGATTTAGTGATCTATTTATTACCGGCAGAAAAGACGAGGCGGTTTACCAAGGCGTAGTACCCTTCTCAGAAGTAATAAATAGTGGAATGAACGAAGGCACGCCAGCGTTCAATCAGGGATTTACGGAGATGTATTTTACCCGCTGCGGAACGCAAGGTAAAGCAGATGACTATTGCCGTATTTACTACAGCTTTATTAATGTGAACGGCCAATGGAGCGCACCGCAGCATATCCCCTTCTTTCCAGATACGGTGAATGTTGGGCATCCCGTGTTAGCCATAGATGGTTCTTACCTCATCTTCTCTGCCGATCCACCGAATAAGAGCCTGGGAGGTAACGATCTTTACATATCTCAGAAAGAATACAACGGCTGGTCGCAACCTGTAAGTTTGGGCAACAGTATCAATACCGAAGGAGATGAGCTCTTCCCCTATATAGATGAAGAGAACAACCTTTACTTTGCCAGCGACGGGCATAGCGGCATGGGTGGATTGGATATTTTTAAAGCCTTACCTGAACCAAAAGGTGGCTGGAGAAATGTACAGAACCTGAAACCACCTATTAATAGTAGTGCTGATGACTTCGGTATTTTAATGGAAAAACTGAAGCCCACAGGACCAGAAGATGCCACCCGACAGATGGGTTACTTTACCAGTAGCCGATACGGTGGGCAGGGTAAAGAAGACATCTACAAATTTGTATTGAGTAATGAGAACATCTTTATACTAGATGGACTGGTACTAGAAAAAGTATACGCTGACCCTACCGACCCTAACAGTAAGGTGATAGACTTTAAAGTAGTAGAGAATGCGGACATCGACTTGCGCAAATACACCATTGGCCTAAAGCCGGAAGCTAAGTTGATCAGCGATGAGAATGGCCGATTTGAACACCGGCTTGCCAAAGAAACCAAATACCGACTTAAAGCCGATAAAGATGGCTACCTGAACAAAACCCTAGAATTTAGTACCGAAGGCTTGCGCGACTTGAGCAAAGTGACCATTAAAGTAAAAGTGCGGGTAATACTTGATAAGATATTTGAAGAGGTAGAAATAGTGCTAGACAATATCTATTACGATTACGATAAAGCCTCCCTTCGCCCAGAATCAGAGATAGTGCTAGATACTTTAGCCACACTACTTCTTGACAATCCTGACATTATAGTAGAAATAGGGTCGCATACGGATAGCAGAGGTTCGGTAGAGTATAATGAGAAATTATCGTTAGCTCGTGCGCAGTCGGTTATTACTTATTTAGTAGCTAACAAGGTTAACATTGGCCGATTGAAAGCCAAAGGCTATGGCGAAAGCAGTCCCGTTAACGAATGTGTGGATGGCGTGGAATGTACCGAAGAGCAATACCAAGAGAATAGACGAACCACCTTCAAAATACTATCAGAAAAATTCAATATAGAGTCTATAAAACCCGACAGTATTCGGGTAGACCCTAAAGAAGAACCCTAGCTTCTTTCCTTGTGTGGTGTAGTTTTACTAATTTCAGCCAAAATTTAAACATCATGCAATTATCACGTATCTCACTTTTCGCATTAATTATTAGCTGTGCCGTATTGTTCAATTCTTGTTCTGAAGAAGACGGAGAGCTAACATTCCCA
Organism: uncultured Chitinophagaceae bacterium; assembly: GCA_964352775.1. Lineage (GTDB taxonomy): Bacteria > Bacteroidota > Bacteroidia > Chitinophagales > CAIOSU01 > CAYGTK01. Next base: position 9,168 of record CAYGTK010000116.1, on the reverse strand, counting down.
TTTACATTTACTAACGTCATTGTTCCGGCAAGTACTTTTGCTACCGCCGGCGGATTCAATAGTGAAAAGACTATTTACGATGAAACTTTTGAAAATACATTAGATGACCTTCTAGCTGCGAGTGGAAGCTCACTAGATGATATTAAAGATGTGCAATTGAGCGGCCTTACGCTGAATATTACTGGTCCTGCAGATCAAGATCTAGACGATTTTCTATATGGTATTGCCTACATTGGTGCGCCAGGTTTAACTGACCTAGCTATTGGCAGCACACCTACGTTCGTTAATGGTACTACTACCGTTTCTTTCGATACTAAATTCGACAATCTTAAGCCTTACCTAACAGGTGAGAATTTCACTCTTCGTGTAGATATGTACAATGAGAACGTGATATTTAATGACGTTAGCTTTAGTGCAACTGGTGATTTGAGAGTAGTTTTCTCCCAAGACTAAGCAAATTACTACCTGCACTACAGCAGGATAAATTCTATTGCACCCTTCATACGCTGTATGGAGGGTGTTTTTATTTTAAGTGCGTACCCATTACTCCCCTGTTGTTAGTAATATAGTAACAGTAAGGCCGCAAGCATTTATTTATCTTTGCTCTATGCAAGATCAGAAATACGCACAGCGAGGAGTAAGCTCTCAAAAAGAGGACGTTCATAAGGCGATAGCTCACTTAGACAAAGGGTTGTATCCCAATGCTTTTTGTAAAATATTGCCCGACATTGCTGGAGGCTCTGATGAGTACTGCAACATCATGCATGCTGATACTGCTGGCACTAAAACCAGCCTAGCCTATCTCTACTGGAAAGAGACGGGAGACAGCAGCGTATGGAAAGGCATCATTCAAGATGCTTTGGTGATGAATTTGGATGACCTGATATGTGTGGGCGTAACTGATAATATCATTTTCAGCAGCACCATTGGGCGAAACAAGAACTTGATACCTGGCGAAGTAGTAGGCCACCTAATAAATGGCACTGCCGAACTTATTGAAGAATTAACCGACCTAGGCGTAGGCCTTACCCTAGCAGGTGGCGAAACCGCCGATGTAGGTGATATAGTACGCACTTTAGATGTAGGCTTTACCGCCTTTGCCCGAGCTAAGCGCGAAGACATTATAGCCATAGACATACAACCAGGTGATGTAATACTAGGCTTGAGCAGTTATGGAAAAGCCAGCTACGAAGATCGCTACAACGGCGGCATGGGTAGCAATGGTTTAACCAGTGCCCGACACGATGTGTTTGGCAAATACATTGCTGAAAAGTATCCGGAAAGCTTTGACCCACATGTGCCAGAGAACTTGGTATACGCTGGCAGCAAAAAACTGACCGACCTTGAAGAAGAAACTGGGTTGCCAATTGGTAAATTAGTGCTTTCGCCCACTCGTACTTATGCTCCTGTAATTGCTGCTATGCTGAGATCGCACCGTAAACAGATACATGGTATGGTACATTGTAGTGGTGGTGCACAAACCAAGGTGTTGAAATTTGCCGATAAGGTGCATATCATTAAAGACAACTTGTTACCTACTCCTCCCCTTTTCAAACTGGTACAACAAGAATCAGGAACTAGCTGGAGAGAGATGTACGAGGTATTCAACATGGGCCACCGTATGGAACTGTATGTGCCACAAGTGGCGGCTGAAGAGTTGATAGCTATATCACAAAGCTTCGGCATAGATGCTCAAATAGTAGGTCATGTTGAGGGAATGAACGAAGGCAAGAAGCTGACTATTAAGTCGGCTTATGGGGAGTTTACTTATTAGGTAGATCGCTCGGTTTTTGTATTAACTAACTCCGTTGGCTTAATCTCCTCTGCTTTGCTTAAGTACTTCCATAAACTACTTGGAACGATGGGTTCTACCAATAAACCCAAATATGTTCGCGGAGACTTCTCTTTAATTCCCAACGCATCGGGTTCTTTATCTGGGCAAATGTAGGTGCCAAAAAGCAAATCCATTAGTGGGCTAATGTTAGCGTAATTACCAGCGTCGCGTTCTAAACTGTGATGCCAATGATGTAGTTCTGGCGCTCCTATCAGCATCTTTATTGGGCCGATAGGTAACCGAACGTTGGAGTGAATATAAATAGCCCAAATACCTCTAAAGGCTATAATACCAGCTATTAGTTCGAAGGGAAAACCAAGGAGTAAGGCGGGGAGATTGATAAGGCCTATTGTATAAATAGAATCGAGTGGGTGCTCTCTATGTGCGGCCAACCAATCAAGATGTTCAGCAGTATGGTGCACCTTATGGAATCGCCACAGGAAGGCGTTATGATGCTGTAGGCGATGCCCCCAATAAATACACAGATCGCTAAAAAATATCACCTCCAAAACCTGTAACCAAATGGGTTGTAGCCTAAAGGTATCGGTTACTACCTTAGGTAAAAGGTTTGCCAATTGATCACCAAAAAAGTTGACAACAGCAAATACCAAAGTACCCCATAACACATACTGACCTATAAAAAAGCACATATCTAACCAGAAGCCTGGCCGGAAAAAGCATTGTCCCCTTTTAGCTGGAAAAGCCCGCTCAAGTGGAACGAAAGCTACGATTAGAAACAAGAGGCTACCACCTACACTCCATATTGCAGTAGACCAACTCATTTGGACTTGATCGACCTTAAGCTATCTTCCCTAGCCCTCACTTTAAGAAACTGTTGGTATAATTCAGCTTGATCAGGCTGATTAACGATCACTGGGGCAGACTTAGATGTTATACTAAACATAAATTGACGTTGAGCAATAGAGTCCTGAAAAAATTGAAAAGCAGCAGAGTCCGCGCTAGCTATTGCCTTTAAAGAATCATTTTGCGCTTTTAACCAGCTCTGAAACTGTTTTTGGATAGGGCTTTCGCGCCGTTCAAAGACCATTGCTGACTTAGACGAACCTGCAAAGCGGTCTCCACTGAAAAAAAGGGTATCAACTTGAACTCCAGTTTTCCCACTAGTATCGGCAACTTGACCCTGAACTTCTGAGCTATCAATTTCACCCTCTATTGAGTCATCGGTCATGGAAGCTAAAGAAAAGTCCTTAATACGTTCCTTATCTGGTAGAAAGATGTTACCCGTTTTGTAGGCTATAAAAAAAACCTATCATCAAAAGAAATATCCCGATAGCTAGCACGCGAAAAACAAGGTTACTGGTATTCATAATGGTTGTTACATAGTATTTAACAAAATACGATAACCATCATTGCATACCACCCTGCCGGATGTTAATTAAAGTTAATTGTGAAGTAGATCAAACTTGCGGCACATTCAAACTCACCTCAACAACATTACCCTTGCCCTTGTAGGCAACTTGTAATAGCGAGTTCACCATGGCAATTCCACGACCGTGGTTGTCGAACAAACGTTCGGGGTCAAATTCCATGTACTTGTTAAAATCGAAACCCTCTCCCTCATCTTCTATACGGATGAGCACTTCGTCGCCCTCGCGTTCAAAGTGGATGGTGGCTTCACGATCTTTATACTTGGCTTGCGTAAGGCGGTTTTCTATTTCTTCGTAAAGCGTGCCGTTATCTACTAGTTCCGATTTTTCATCGTAGGTAATACCTAGGTTACCATGCTCAATGGCATTGGTCAGTAGCTCACTTATTATCAAGGTCTGTTCTGGAACGGGAGTAGCATTGGATATGAATAGCGATAGCTTCTGCGCATCATCCAACTTCTTGATGCGGAAGGTACCATCCGTCATCTTAGCGAATGGGTTCTGTGCATCTTGCACCTGATCTTGCAGCTCTTTCAGCTTGGCATGATCGTTAATGGCAGCGCTAACTATGCTTAGTAACAGTTTCTTCTCTATCGGCTTACCTAAATAATAATAGGCCCCAGCATCTACCCCTATTTTCATGTACTCATCGCCTTGGTTGGCGGTAAGCATTATCACGGGTATATTCTTGTAGTCGTCTTTACCTTTTAACCACTTCAGCAGCTCAATACCGTTCATCACGGGCATTTCCCAATCCAAGATAATGGCTTGTACATCAGTTGCTCTTTCGGCAAGTACTTTTTGGCCTTCTTCGGCACTAAAGCACGACACTACATCATGTTCTTGTTCGCGCAAACAGAACTCCAACATCTTGTGGCTCATCTGATCGTCGTCAATGGCTAGAATAAAGCCTGGCATAGTCTACAATTTGACGGCTATATTAACCAAAATATCATAGCCTATACTTTAGGCTATGCAGCATGCGTTGTGGATAATGAAACAATGTATGCAGCCCAATATTTTCGCTTTGCGTTACCAAATGTTGTTTCTACCATTCACCTTATAGTATATGGGGTGGATAAGTAGATAGCCTTTACTACCAACTAATTAAGCTACTTCGCGTTGCATAAATGTGAACACCCAAGTATAGGAGAGTTGAATATTTATACGAACCAAAAAACAAAATGACAACATGAGAATTTTTTATTTATCGCTATTAGTAGCAAGCATTTTACTCTTAGGATCGTGCAAAGCAAAAAAGGAATTGGCTAAAACCAATGAGCAGTTAGAGCAACTGAAAACCCAGCTTGATAAATGTGATGACCTGAAGCAAGATGTAGCACGACTTGAAGAAAGCAACAAGATGCTTAAAGACCAGAATTCTGACCTTAAGAATTCCAATTCAGCATTACTTAACAATGTAGGCGACTTAGCTACCCTTTCAAAAAAAGAAGCGGAGAACTTAGAGAAGTCTTTAGAAAGCATTCAAGAGAAAGACCTACAGATAAATACCATGCGCGATGCTATTACAAAAAAGGATTCGGTAACGCTGGCATTGGTCACCAGCCTTAAGGGAGCATTGAGCGATATTAACGATCCTGATATTGAGGTAAATGTAGAAAAGGGTGTGGTGTATGTATCTATTGCTGACAAGCTACTATTTAACAGCGGCAGCTATAAAATTAACCCTGAAGCTAAGGCCGTATTAGCGAAAGTGGCAAAAGTGCTAAATGATAAGAGCGATCTTGAGTTTTTAGTAGAAGGACATACTGATGATCAATCGGTTAGAAGTGATGCCCCATATAAAGACAACTGGGAATTGAGCGTGCTTCGCAGTACGGCAGTAGTTCGCATGTTGCAAGATGATTTTAAGATAGACCCTAAGCGAATGACCGCTGGCGGACGAAGCTCATATGTACCAAAGACTGGTAATGATACTGCCGAAGGGAGAAGTAAAAACCGCCGTACACGCATCGTAATTCTACCTAAACTGGACGAATTTTTCGGAATGATAGAAGACGGTATGAAAAAAGCCAAATAAGAGCTTATCTCCTAGAATACAACTATAATAGGCCTTCAGCACATCTGCTGAGGGCCTTTTTAGTGCTATCAGCATTTATTTTACACTAAAAAGTCAGAATTCTATACTAGAATGGAATTGGTAGCGGTTTATATTAGTACCACCCTTACTTACTACTCATTTACACTTCTTATTTACCAAAGGTTTCCTCTTGGAGATCTTTATAAAACTACCTGCTATGGGAAGGAAATTAGTGTATTTGTTATTGGCCGCCACCATGTTGACCGCCTGTAATCCCGATGAAGATTTTATTGACGATACTGGAGATGGCATAGTAGATAATGGTACCCCAAAGGAACCTACGGATACCAGTACAACTGGTGAGCCTACTACCTTCGATCTTACCGATGTTTTAGACCTTGATCTGAATACACCAGACAATTACAGTAACACGAACTTCCCAGCATTTTACACGGCCAATATATTCAACCGAGAGGATAACACCCCTACTAATAACTCCATAACCGACCGTGGGGCAACTTTAGGTAGGGTTCTGTTTTTTGATAAGCAGTTGAGCTTCAACAATACCATAGCCTGCGCCAGTTGCCATAACCAGCAGGTGGGTTTCAGCGATGCCGATGTGTTAAGTAAAGGTTTTGAAGGCGGCCTAACGGGAGCGCACAGTATGCGATTGGCCAATGCCCGTTTTAATGAGAACGGTGAATACTTCTGGGATAGAAGAGCCCCTACGCTTGAATTCCAGACCACCCAGCCAATACAAGATGCTACGGAAATGGGTTTTGACGCCTCGCATGGTGGTATAGCTGCTTTGCTCACCAAAATGGATGGGCTGGAGTACTACCCAGAGCTATTTGACTGGGCTTATGGAGACGATAACATTACCGAAGACCGTATGCAACGTGCCTTGGCACAGTATATACGCAGTATGGTGTCTATCAATAGCAGATTCGACCAAGCTTTTGCGCAAGTAGGCGGTGCACCAAATGCTATCAACCAAGATTTCCCTGGCTTTTCGCAAGAAGAGAACGTGGGTAAGCAACTATTTGTAGGTCGTGCTGGCTGCGATAGGTGCCACTTGCCCCCTACTTTTAGCTTGATAGGAAATTCGCGAAGCAATGGATTAGATGCTGGAGAAACAACGGTATTCCGCTCGCCATCGTTGAAGAATGTGGCTATAGGTGGACCGTATATGCACGATGGACGATTCAGTAATTTGGAACAAGTAGTGCGACACTACAGCAATGGAATACAGAATGGCCCTGCATTGGATAATCGCTTGACGCAGGGTGGCAACCAGCCACAACGATTGAACCTTGCGCAACAAGAAGTAGATGCCTTAGTAGCTTTTATGGGGACCTTGACCGACAACACCCTATTGAACGACAAGCGGTTTACCGACCCCTTCCGTCCATAGTCAACAACTCACTTCATCCCCTTTCTCCTAGTCTCGGCTTTTTGGTCGGGACTTTTTTTGTGTGCCATATTCTTTTATAATTTTTTATTTGATTTTTTGATTTTTTTAAATATATTTGAATTTACCAGTTGCTATTTACAAGACATTAATCGTAGTCGTGCTAAGCTGAAACGCGTTAGGGGTAAGCTTATTTGAATTCTACGAGATAATGAGAAGTTTAATTTTAATTATCCTAAGTCTTTTCGCTTTTAGCTCATCTTTTGCACTTGCCGAAGTATGCTACGCACCTAGTAGCTGTTTTACTACAAATTATGCCTGTAATGATTTTAAATGTTATACAGAAGACCCACCAAGTTGCACCTGTGACGAGTTTGAACAGATGACCATAACGGATGAACTAGACGTGATCTACGATGTAAGAGATAATAGTGGTACCCTTCAAGTCAAAGAGGGTTCATCTACTACTTGGGATAATATTTACAACCTTACCACTAATATAGCGTCAAATGAGGTGTTTAGAATTACGATCAGCTGTGAATTTGAACAGGTCACATTAACAATATATGATGGAGACCTATTGGAAGAAGGTAAAACTGAGTCAGAATCGTACCTAAGAACCGTTAACATTAGCTATACAAATGCTAGTTGCTAGCTACCATAGCTCAAGCAAACAAATTATTGTTTGCCTGAGCTTACTTTTTTATTGTGTGACAGGTTATTGTCAAAATAACCTTGTCATCAACAGTAGTTTTGAACAGATCGAATTACAAAATGCAGGAGCTTGGGATGAAGCAACAAGTGAGGCTATCTTAGACACCTTCTTTCTACCTGCCTTAGTAGATAAAAATAAAGCGCGTGTGAGAAGTATTGGGTGGAACTATGTGAAGAAAGACAATTACCATCATGAGGATAGGTTAATCAAGCATTACTATTCAAATACTGGGCTAGCAAATACTGGGAAGTCCTTTGCAGAAATAATTCCGATCTGGCTTAACGAAGAAGAGCATGTTGTAATAAACTTGAACGGCACACTAAGTCAACCGTTGGAAAAGGGCAAAGAGTATAAGGTTAGCTTTTATATCAGAGGTTCTAGAAATAACTACTTCACTAGATCAATATCAGTAGCATTCCCAAAAGAAAAGACTCCATATGAAATGGGAGTAAATGCTGAAACGTTGAAACCCACTTATCAGCATAATTTAGATCCGGTATGGTCTGCTGATCATCCTATTTCTGACAGTACTTATAGGAAGATAGAGTTTGAGTTCACAGCTGAGGGAGGGGAAAAGTATATCTATATAGGTAACTTAGACTATGGAGATGATGGGTATTGGGATAAAGAAGAATTTGAAGAAAATTTCGTGAAAGCAGATGTCGCCATTAATTCACAAGCGGCAGGTAAAAAAGCCCCATTTCATTGTGTATATGCTATTGATGATGTTAAGGTTACGCTAGTAAATGAAGGTTTAGTAGTGAATACCTCCCAAAGTATAAGTCCTAAAAGTGACTCCATCCTATTAGGTAGCTTACACTTCAATACTGATGACCACAGCAATCCTTTGGATGACATTGGAATGATGTTTGAAGGAATTGACCTATCAAAAGAAGGAACGAGTATTGTACTGGTAGGACATACAGATAACGAAGGTTCTGCCAATTATAACCAACTACTAAGTATTAGGAGGGCAGATAAGATAGCCGCTTTTTTAAGTGATGAATTGTCACTAGATCAGTTGATAGTTATTGGAAAAGGAGCATCAGAACCACTATCATTATCAAATGCATCAGCCAATAGGCGGGTGGATGTGTATTTGATACAGTAGATCAATCCCAAAACAACCTACCCATTACGAAGTAACTGATACCGCCGTAGGCAATACCTACTAGCAGTAAGCGGATAGCTAGATTATTATAAAATCCCTGCCGCTCTTGACGGGGATCTACAATGCGGAACATAGTAGTAAGAATAAGCAATGCGGCTAGCGACCAAAAGGCAATTAAGCTCAACGAGCCTGCAAATGGCAACCCAGATAAACGAGCAGAAATGGCGAATAAACCCAATGATGCTACTACTCCTGTAATAGCCCCAAATAGCCTATCGTTATATTTATTAATGGCATCGAAAAACAGCCACGCTCCGCCAAAAGCATAAACAAAGCCCAGCAGCAAAAGAGCTACGGATAACAGGAAGCCATTCTGAAAGAAAATAAGTGGGATAAGCCCAATAAAGGAAAATATAATAGCACCTATTTCAGCTAATTTGAAGCGGCGGGTGTTCACGGAGCCTTCTGTTGTTTGGTCCACACGTGTACGTAGAAACGTTGTAGCGCATTGTTAAATCGGATAACATCCGGTGCTAAACGATGTATATTCTCCGCCTTAGTAAAATAAGGGAAAGGCTCCGTAAGCTGCAGCATTTGTGGGGTTTTAACTACTAGTGCGCTGGTAAGGGCTGTTTGTGTTGGGTAATCGGGGTCGGTTACTTTTATTA
>CAYGTK010000115.1:0-13725 GCA_964352775.1 uncultured Chitinophagaceae bacterium | reverse complement strand
GGTGTTGATCTTGACCAGCTCCGGTACTGGGATTTGCACCCCGACGATAAACAGCAAGAGATGTTCATCGGGCGCATGTTGCAACCGATCATCGAACGGGCGATTGACCTGCGCCAGCGACTGGAATCCTTTACCGTGAAGGACATCCGCGACCAGCAGGAGAAACAACGCCTCTATAACGAAGCCGAAGCAACCACCGCCGTCCTCAAGACCGCAGGCGACCACCTGATTGCCGAGGCGATGGGTGTTGCCGACAGCAGTATCCTGAGCGATGTGGTGACACTCTTCAAAAAGCTGGAAGATGCAGGCGACGACTGGCTGGCTGTACTACAACAGAATCCCCTGCGCCCTGCTGACCGCCTTGACCTGACACCCTTCCACTGGCAACTAGAATATCCAGAAGTATTCCAGCGTGGTGGATTCAGTGCGTTTGTGGGTAATCCGCCGTTTATTGGTGGACGCAAGATTCGTGATACACTGGGCGACATATATAGAGAGGCTCTCTATACGATTTATGAGAACTCCAGTGGTAATGCTGACTATAGTGCATTCTTTTTCCTAAGAGCTTACACCAATTTGCATCATCTAGGTACAACCGGGCTAATTGCAACTAATACCATTTCGCAGGGAGACACCAGAGAAACGGGATTAGCTCCACTGATCGCAAAAGGGATGAACATTTACTATGCTGATAGTAACTACAATTGGCCAGGGCAAGCGGCAATAACGGTAAGTGTTGTGTTCTTTACAAAAGGACAAAGTAACATTTCAAAAATGCTGGATGGTTCACTTGTTGAATATATATCTAGTTCACTTGACTCAATACCTGAAGCAGAACCGCAGTCGCTTGTTGCAAGACAGGGAATATGCTATCAGGGTTCTCTTACTAGAGGCATGGGTTTCGTAATCACTGAAGAAGAAGCTAACCAATTAATTTCGCAAGATCCTAGAAACCGTGAAGTGGTTTTACCATTCATAAATGGTCAGAATCTTAATGATGATCCGCATCAGTCAACTGATCGATGGGTAATAAATTTCTTTAATATGTCGCTGGAAATGGCAAATGCTTATGCTGAACCAATGCAGGTGTTAAAAGAACGTGTCTATCCTGAACGCATGACAACTGAAAAGGACATCAAGACATACAAGAATAATTGGTGGAAATTTTGGAGACCACGTAATGAGTTGTATGAAACTATCCAACCACTACCACAAGTTATCGCATTTGCTATTCACTCAAAGAATTTGATCTTCACACTGGCGCGATCTGACGTTGTTTACAGTCATGCGTGTGGAGTGATTGCTTCACAAGAATATAGTCAACTTGCAACCTTGCAATCTGACATTCATGTTGCTTGGGCATGGTATCGTAGTTCAACCATGCGAAATGCTGGCATACGCTATGCTTTGCGTGACGCTTATGAGACTTTCCCGTTGCCTACCGACGTATCCTCACTCGAAGACATCGGCGAACGCTATCACGAAACACGGCGTGACATCATGCTGGCACGTCAGGAAGGGCTGACGAATACCTACAACCGCTTCCACGACCCCGATGAAGATGCAGACGATATTCAAGAACTGCGTCGCTTGCATGTCGAGATGGATAATGCAGTGGCATCTGCTTACGGTTGGGATGATATTGACTTGGGTCACGATTTCCACGAAACGGCACAGGGCATCCGCTTCACCATCAGCGAGTCGGCACGGCGCGAAGTCCTCACCCGTCTGCTCAAGCTCAATCACGAACGCTTCGCCGAGGAATGCCGTCAGGGTCTGCATAAAACTGCCAACGGCAGAAAAGCGTGTCAGGAATTCTTTGCAGAACACCCCCATCTTAAGGGGCAAAGTTCGGCATCTGCACCTACAATAAGTAGTAAGTCTAATAAGAAGAAATCAAGCAACCTAGGTATCCGTCCCTTCGGCGCAGAAGAGGATGAGGATGACAATCCGAAGCAAAAGCGGTTATTTTAAGGGGAGTGATATATGAGCCAAAGACCCGACGGGACGGTGTTTCCTCCAACGCCTGAAATCCTAGCCATGTGTGACGTGTTGGACGAGTCAATATCCCGTTACTTGAAGGCGAGAGATACTGTACCCACGATGACACGTGGTGTGTACGAAGCGGATGTCGAAGCATATTTGATGATTCTACTCATACTTCGCAATATCGAAGGTGTTGTGGAATTGGCGAGGCGAGATTTGGTTCTGGTTCCGCCAGCTATGGTTATTAGTCGTTCCGCGTTTGAAGTGGGAATAAAAGTCAGGTGGATGATGGATCCTGAAGATCCGTTTGAGCGTGAAATTCGTTGGCTGGCATTAGCTCAAGACAGAGTGAAATCCTACAAACGTATGGGCAAAATTGCAGAACCCGTGAGTCAATCCTATGCAAATGACTTATACAATAGTGCCGATATAGCAGATGCATTCTTCAATGCGATTAAAGATGAGCTGAATAAGAAATTCCCCGGTAAGTATCAATCTATGAAACAAGCTCCCAATCTACGAGCAATGTTGGACTCTTTAAAAGAAGAAAATCTATACATCTGGTATATCCGTACCTCGCAATATACACATGGTAGCCAGATAGCAACAACACTTTATCGTAAAGGATATGGGATTGACAAGGAATATGGTGAATTTGTTAGTCATGACAATTGGTTTGAGTGTTTCTATTTATGCTGGCTAGCTTTTGATAATGCTGGGATGATATTTCTGGAAAGAAGTGGTGGGAAATCTCATCAGTTCATATCCAAATCATTTAGGTCGAAGTTTGATCAAGCGCTCACGCGAATTTCCGACAAAAATGGTTAGACTATATATAATCTTGAAACCTGAATGCCTATTTGAGGCCGTGATCGATGATCTAATAGCTATTTTAAGTTTTGAGTTGCTCGAAACTAATAAGGGGCAAAGTTCGGCATCTGCACCTACAATGAGTAGTAAGTCTAATAAGAAGAAATCAAGCGGCTTGAGTATCCGTCCCTTCGGTGCAGAAGATGATGATGATGACAATCCGAAGCAAAAGCGATTGTTTTAGGAGCTAACAAACATGGCAGAATATGATGTATTTCTGGATGAATTATTCGACGATGCAGAGCCTTTCATGTGTGAACTGTCCGACGGTAAAGGCTATTTCACTAACTATGAGTTTATTCGACGGGTAGCGCAACGCCACCAGCGAGCCTATGCACGTCTTCTGAATTATGCGGCAGACAACGCCAGTGATGAGCCGTGGACATTCAATTATGCGAATCAGGCAATTGGTGGCAAATTATCGACTGTGGCTCAACAACTTGGTTACAGCAAACAATCCGTGCAAGACAGCGGATATGATATTTCGGAAGTTAATATTTTTAATGATCCTGTTCCGAAAGCACAGATCAGAGTCTACGTAAGAACAAACGATGTGATGTGCTAGATGGGAAGTAAGATGAGAGACATTGCCGATATTCCCAAAATTCCTGACCAAGATGAGCGCATCGAAGAAATTACGATAGATTGTTACGGCGCACATGAAGCGATGGCAGGCTTCTATACCTATTTTGAGGATGCTCCACAATACCCTTTTGAAGCTGTCTGGCGTGATGTAGACGAAAAAGGACATGCTGAAGATGTAACCGTGCTTGGTGTCAATGATTTAGATGACCGTCGTGGGATATTGCTCAATATCAAACGTGGCGAAAGATCGCGTCGGGTTGTTGCAGAACAAGTCTGGGCAAAAGATGAAAAGAGCGTCAACGCCATTGTGCTAAACGATTATCGCTACTGGCTCGATCATGGCGGTGGATCAGATTTATACGACTATTATTAGACCAAAATTCATTCTCAGGACAACTTATGCAAGTTTTAGATAATCCGACACCTCTTCAAGTTCGAGAACAATTTCTTGATATGATAACCCGTGAATTATTGGGTCCTGCTGGTGGATCTAAGGAGCGGGTTTATGAGCAAAATATTCGTGAGCGATATGCTGTTGGGCTTATTGCTCCAGCAAATGCCTCAGCAATGGAGGATCCAGAAGATGAACAAGGTCCACTGGCGACTGATGAACCCGACACATCGGAAGAGGGTTATGCCGATCAAGAAGTCTCAAGTTTTGGAACTGCTGAAGGTAACTATTCGACAGAAAAGACAAGTTTAGTTCCCTCGTCTGTTGGTATGACATTTGGTGTCAACAAAGCTGCCGATGTACTGAAGATTACAGTCAGTTGGGGTTATTATGAACGGGGTGTTGAAGAGCAAGATGATCGTCGTATCCCATACTGGCAACGGATTCCATTTGAGTGCAGTATTATTACATCCATTGACGATCTGGTAGACGGAAAATGGATTCCTGATCCGGAACGCCCGCTGATTTCGATTCGTAGTTTGGTTCGTGAATACGAAGATGCCTACACTATTACGCTTTTTCTCGTAAACTCTCAGAAAGAACCTGCCATCCATAAAGGAGAGGCATGGCTATTTCAGCCAGAGATTAGGGTTGAGGCTCCTGACTTTGAACCTATCTTTATTCGTCGCAGATTGCCAGACGGATTGAACAGTGAAGAAGTTGAAGACAACATCATGAGAATGATGTACCGTCGAAAAGTGGAGTTCGCGGTTGGACATGGTATTGCAATTCACACCGATCTTCCCGAAGACCGCTGGGATGTTGCTCAAAGAATCCGCACTGTCGTCATGCCCACCACAGAAATTGAGCGTATGGAGCCTCCAGCAATTGAAGATCTAACAATAGATATGTCAATTCTTGCAAACGCTCAAATGGGTGAATTTTCCAAACTACTTCTGCCACTTGTCGATGCATATTCAGATTGGATTGATAACAAAGCAGACTATTTCGATCAAAATCCTGATGATTTAAAGCCATTCCGCACAAAAGATGTCAATATTCCCAATGTAATTCAAGCTGAGTGGTTGGAAGCACTAGAACGTATCAAAGCAGGAATTAAACTCATTGATGTTGATACCATGGCGGCGGAAGCATTTCGTTTTGCAAATCGGGCTATGTGGCTACAGCGAATTCGCTCGATATTTTCAGCACAGGTTCGGCAAGACAAAGCTCCAAACCTAAATGATATTGATATGCCTGAGAATAGGAGTTGGAGACCATTCCAATTAGCATTTGTTCTACTCAATCTTCCAGCAATGACAGATCCAACTCACCCCGAAAGAAGCAACAATCAGGTAGGTAAAGAAGCCTACGCGGATCTGCTCTGGTTTCCTACAGGAGGTGGTAAGACTGAAGCATACCTGGGTTTAGCAGCTTATACGATGGCTGTTCGTCGCTTGCAGGGGCATCTTGGTGAGCTTGATGGAACTGCAGGTATCGCTGTCCTTATGCGTTATACGCTTCGCCTGCTTACGCTACAACAATTTCAACGTGCTACGACCCTAATTTCAGCGTGTGAAGTCATCAGGCGTGAAAACCCAAGGCTTTGGGGTCAAACACCATTTCGCATTGGACTATGGGTCGGTCAACGAAGTACACCGAACTGGACCGATCAGGCTGCCGAAGCGATCAAACGTGATCATGGTGGTGACTGGCACACCGGTAGTTCAATCGGTGGATCAGGCACACCTGTACAATTAACGAATTGTCCCTGGTGTGGAAGTGAAATCAACGCGGGAAGAAATATACGCGTTGAAACAGTAGATGGCGGACGTGGTAGAACATTTCAGTATTGTGGTGATGCACTTGGTGAGTGTCCATTTAGTTTTCGGCGCTCGCCAGACGAAGGTTTGCCAATTGTTGTTGTAGATGAAGAAATTTACAGGCTATTGCCAGATCTCCTGATCGCTACTGTAGATAAGTTCGCCCAGATGCCGTGGAAGGGTGAAACACAGATGCTTTTTGGGCGTGTGTCGGGTTACTGCCCTAGACACGGTTATGTTTCGTCAGAGATAAATGACAAAAGTGAGCATCGAGCTAGAGGTAAGCTACCTGCCGTTAAACTCCAACAAACTTCTTGGCTTAGACCTCCTGACCTGATCATCCAAGATGAATTACATCTTATCAGTGGACCGCTGGGGACACTGGTTGGTTTATACGAAACAGCAGTTGACGCTTTATGCTCATGGCATGTAGATGGGCAACTTGTTCGTCCCAAAGTTATTGCTTCTACAGCAACAATTCGACGTGCACAGGATCAGGTGAATAGTCTGTTCTTGCGGAGAGTGAAAATCTTTCCCCCATCAGGTTCAGATGCAGATGATAACTTCTTTTCTGTACGGCATAGCTCAACAGATAGTTCGCCTGGTCGCCTATATTTGGGTATCTGTGCCACAGGAACACGCTTCAAGACTATCTTGATACGAGTGTATGTAGCAGCAATGTCTGCAGCTCAGAAACTATTAGAAGCATACGGAAGCGATTATGCAGATCCATATATGACGTTGGTTGGATATTTTAATTCTATGCGTGAACTAGGCGGTATGCGCAGAGTAATGGATGATGCTGTACGCACACGCTTAATGCGAATGGAAGATAGAGGTTTGAGTGCTAGATTTACCAATTCATTTGATATAGATGAATTGACCTCACGAAAGGGTGCGGTGGAGATTCCACGTATTCTGGATCGTTTAGATACAAGATTTGAAACACCAAAAGATGGTAACAAAAAGCGAGCCAAAGGAAAGTACCCTCTTGATGCAATACTAGCCACAAATATGATTTCGGTAGGTGTTGATGTCTCGAGGCTTGGATTAATGGTCGTCGCCGGTCAACCTAAGCGAACGGCGGAGTACATTCAGGCAACTAGCCGTGTGGGGAGACGTCATCCCGGAGTTGTGTTAACTGTTTATAATTGGGCTCGTCCGCGTGATGTCAGTCATTACGAACGCTTTATTCACTACCATGAGACATTTTATCAGCAAGTTGAAGCATTATCGGTTACACCGTTTGCTCCGAGAGCATTAGATAGAGGCTTAACGGGTGTTCTTGTTTCTTATTTACGGTTATTCAGTGACAAGTATAATGCGAATGAAGGGGCAAGCGAGATCCTTAATGCCGGGGTTGATCTAGAACTAGCCAAAGACATTATCAGCGAGCGAGCTGCACGAATTACAAGTAGCGAAAGAACATTTATACGGGTTCAACAGATGATCCAGCGTCGTATCGACGATTGGAAAAGCCAAGCGCGAAATGTATCTGCAAAAGTTGGTTATCAAAGTCGTAGAGATGACAAGACCGTTCCACTTCTAAAAAGGACAAATGAAGAAGACTGGACCCGATTCACCTGCTTAAATTCATTGCGTGATGTCGAACCAAGTGTCAGCCTTATTCATATGGATTACGGGATGGATCGAGAAGTTGATCCATCAATATCTAGGGAAAGTAACAATGAATAAAAAAGCAAAGATCGGTGATGTCAGACCTAGTCAACTTCTCTTCACATACGGTGTCGGCTCTATTATTGATCTCCCGAAAATGTCAGTGATCGTCACAGGTTTGGAAGACTGGCCTGCAAATCCCAATTATGTTCATGAGATCAAAGAGAATCGGTTACTAACTGCCGTACGTTACAGACATCCAACTGTCATGAAGCTTTTGTCACCACCTGTTGTGCCGGAGAACAATACACCAACGAATCCATTTGATGATACACCTCGCATTGGCGTGCCTGTCGCAACATTTCCTCGTTGGATGGTTTGTCCGCAGTGTCGCTTACTTGCACATGTAAGTTCGGGTCTATTTCAGTTAAAGGTGAATCCAACTTACCCAGATCGTACAGTTTATAAACATGTCAACTGTAGCAAATCAAAGACTCCGCCAGAGGTCATCCCAGCTCGTTTTTTGGTAGTGTGTCCAGAGGGACACATGGATGATTTCCCATGGCTAGAATTCGTTCATGCCTCGCAGGATTGTAGTGGGCAACCCTTACTTCGCTTACAGGAATTTGGACCGTCTGGTGAGGCACGCTATTTAGAAGTGAGGTGTGAAACCTGTGGTCAAAAACGACGGCTATCTGATGCATTTGGCAAAGATAATCTCAGAAACATGCCACGCTGTACTGGGCGAAGACCACATCTGAGAGATTATGATGTCAGAGAGTGTGAACATCAAGCACGTCCTATCATTCTGGGTGCATCAAATATGTGGTTTCCAGTTGTTCTGAGTGCAGTTGCGATTCCCGTTGACAGCGGAAGACTCGAGAAGTTGATAGATGAAAAATGGTTGGCACTAAAAGATGTCAGTCATATTAGTGTTATCGAATTCTTGAGGTCTCAGGGGCAACTAGGCCAAGCTTTATCTGAATATGAAGATCAAGATATATGGAATGCAGTTACTCAACGTATAAAGAAAGAGGCTCAAAATCAAGAACCACCTTTAGAGATGCCTGATTTAAAAGCTCCAGAGTGGCAAGTATTTACGACCTGTGATGAAGCTTTGAACACAGAAGACTTTCATTTAAGATCTGTTGAGTTAGATACTCAGTGGCAATTCAATGATGCGATTGATCAAGTTGTGGTTGTAGAAAGATTACGAGAAGCCCGTGCGCTTATTGGTTTTACCCGTTTAGACGCAGCAGGTGAGCTAACAGATCCTGAATTAGGTATCGAGATAGAGCCAGCGCCGATATCGAGACAGCCTCCTACCTGGGTACCTACTGACGAAGTTCGAGGAGAAGGTATATTCATTCGTTTTAATGAGAAAGAAATACAAAAGTGGGAACAAAAGCCATCAGTTGAAGATTTCGCCGAGAAATTTTACCAAGCTCATTGGGCGTGGCGACGGGCAAGACGCATTAGTCCACCAGAAGATGGATTTCCTGGTATACGATATGTCTTATTGCATTCATTTTCACATATTCTTATGCGTGAGTTAGCACTTGAAGCCGGATATTCTATAGCAAGTCTTAGAGAAAGAATCTATTCAAGATCGCCGCTGGATGATTCAGGACCCATGTCAGGTATTCTGATTTATACGGCTGCGGCAGATAGTGAAGGTACACTCGGAGGCTTAGCAAGCTTAGGCTCATCCCAAATATTACAACGACATATATTGCAAGCACTTGAGAACGCGTATCTGTGTGCAAGCGATCCGCTGTGTGCTGAGAATATGCCCGGACAAAATGGACGAGCTATTCACGCAGCAGCCTGCCACAATTGCTTATTTGCACCGGAAACCAGTTGTGAACGAGGAAACAAGTATCTGGATCGAGCGGTACTGGTGCGAACAATAGAGAAAAAGACATTGTCCTTTTTTGACAGGGTTGAACGTGATGGCAAATAGCTTCGATGCTCTTCTGATAGAAGTGTATCAGTTAATTGACGATTTGCCTCACGAAATGGTTCGAGAGCTTGCCGATGAACTAAGCGATATAAAAACTACTAATCGCGACACTTATGAAGGATTGTTTGCACAGATTCCAAATTTTGAACTTAGGCAGCGATTTTCTAGTCTGATTAAGGCATGGAAAGAGTCATTTCCTGATCACCCGAATATGTTTTTGGCTATTGTGCTACGTGCAGTAGCAGAATCACTCAGAATAGAACGCTCAAAACAAAAGGTTGAGCTTGTATGGACGGGTCCAAATAGATTAGAAACATCTACGCGGCACTCAGGCGAGGTCCTAATTGAGCTGGTTAACCATGCACAGCAGTCATTGCATCTGGTCAGTTTTGCTCTATACCAATATAAGCCGCTAATTCAAGCAATGTTAGATGCCGTATCTCGTGGTGTGAAGATTTCTATGTATATAGAAACCCACAAAAGCGATATGCAACCCATTGAAATGATACGCCGATTTAGCTCCGAATTGGTTGATCATGTTGAGCTTTTCATCTGGCCTAAGTCAAACCGTATTGCTTCGACAACTAATACTGTCGGTTCTTTACACGCTAAGCTGGCTATTGCTGACGCAGACATGCTATTTATATCCAGTGCAAATCTTACAGAATATGCCCTTACTATAAATCTTGAAGCTGGTGTGTTGTTTCACGGAGGTGACAAACCAAAGCAGATTATCGCAGAACTCAATTATTTAGTCAGGACAGGCATTTTTGAAAAGTCACATCCTAATGATTGACTGTAATTTACCCCTCGTAACTTGAACTATTGCATATGTAAAACTGAATTATTCCAGCAATCACAACAACTCGTCTGCCATAATTGAAGTAGCAACTATTATGGCAGGTGAAACCTATGTCTCTCAAATCTGTGCGTCGAAGTCTCTCTATGACACCAAATATGGCACAGCGGTTGAAACAAATCGCAAGTACCAAACCACGTAATATCACTGAAGCTGATCTTATCCGTGAAGCCATTCGTCGTTTTCTGGATGAGCAGGATGATCTCGTCGGAAGTCGCAAGCACTTTCAGAGGTCTTTTCGTGAACGCATTGACCAAATCGAACAAGCTTTAAGTTTCCAATTCAATGTTCTCATCTATCTACTTGCCTCAGATGAACAGCATCTGCGCGAAGCCATTATCGCTGCAAAACAGGATGGTGAAACCCTTCAAGCTCAAATCAAGGCTGTCCGCGAACTGAAAGAGTCCAGCGATTGAGCAAAGCGATTATTGTGGTTGATTTTGCTTACAAAGGGACACAACGCAAGGGACATGGTACAGGTCGCAAGGGGCTGAGTTCGACCCTCAAATATCTGCAATATCGGGATAAGGTGCAAAATCTATTGGCAGAAAATCGGGATTACGAGCGCTGGCAAGATCGTGGTATGGGCATTCATTGGCGAGACATTCTTAAAAATAGCGATGAACATCAAAGTAAGCATGTGCTGGCATGGACATGGGTAGTCTCTCCTGCGCCTGACCTCATGACACTGGTTCCAGAAAATCAACGACGAGATTTTGTCTACGACCTTACCGAGAAAGTCGTTGAAGATTACTACATCGAGCGTGGATTCTCAGTCCCTGAATACAGTTACATTCTGCATGATCGACAAACGGATGAAGATGGTATGCAACAACTACATACCCACGTTGTGCTACCTGGAACAACACCATCTGTAGCAGAGCGACTGCCTGTTTATAACAATAAAGAACGCGGGCACGATGCTCTGTTTAGAGATGTCGCCACGCGCCATTTTTCAGAGATGCTGGATGATGTTGTCGGACCAGAATGGCGTATCCGACGTGAAGAAGAACCGGGAATCAAGCTAGATGTAAATGACCTCGATAGTTGGTTTTCCAGATAAATTATTTATGTAAACAAATTCCATAGAGGAGTATGTAAGTAGATTGATACCCGAAAACAGTCATTATAGCCTTGCTCCAGTGGCAACTGTCTTCGGATATATTGTTGAACTTGTGGGTTACAGTATGTAGCAAAATCAAGAGTCTTTGGTAGCTGTTCAAAGTTAGGGATTTCATAGCCAAGATGCGTATATTCAAGAAAAGCGGACTCAATACCATTTTCACCAATGCCGTGCCCGCCCATACCATCTGGACAGCAGTCTCTGTCGTTCATATCCGCTTCATAACACCAGACTACAACACCGAAGACAGCTATTCTGAGTTCTGTCAGCTCATTAATAATTTCAAGGGCAACATCCGGACGAATGATAAATTCATTCCCTGGATATTCAATTGGATATCGACGAAGCAACTCGATTAACTTTACTTTGTAATTGTTCTTTGGATCTATGATGTGATTCCAATATTCTGATGTGTCTTGCGAGTCTTTGTCCATGTAAGGCTCCTCCCTCAAATTAACTATATCAGGAGAAATTATCTTGTTCTACTGGCTTTTTACTGAAGGACGAAACCTTCTGACCAACATCCTAGCCCCACTTTTATGCTTGAGCTTACTCATGCCACTCATTGTTAGTGCCATTCTGGGTGCGGGTATCCAGCGTAGTAGTGAAGTACACGGCGATTTAGACTGGAAACGCATAGCCAAATGGCTGACTACCATCATTGTATTACTAGGCGTAACAACGATTTATGTCATGTTACTGAGTGATATGGCGATACAAGCAGTACGAGGAAAAACAACCAGCAACAGCGTCATTCGCTTGATAGCAGGTGGTCCTGAAAACACCCATCACATGCGATTGTTCATGTTCGGGATGATGTTGTGCTTTCTCTGGCTGATTGTCACGATTGGATTGCATAGTGGCTTGAAAAATGGTGGATGGTTGCGTGAGCGCGTAGATCGCTTACGAACACCACGAGTTAAGCGTGGTGCATTGGGTTCATCTCACTTTTGTAATCAAAGGGAATACAAACGCTTCCGCCGCGAAGATCCCGAAGGTTTGACGTTACTTGGTGCATTCTGGGGTGACAACAAACAACGTCTGGATTTAGGGACAGGGTGTTTTTGTCTGGGAGGAGAGGACATTGCACGCGGTCTTCTAACTTTAGGTGGTCCGGGTTCAGGCAAGACACAGGGGATTATCTTGCCAGCCATTGCTGACCGAATGTTATTGGGACATTCACTGGTTGTTGCCGATCCACAGGGTGAAATTACTGCATATGTCTTGAAGTATGCCGCCGTTACGCGCCATTTAGTTGTTGTGCATGATCCCACTTCAACGATTGGTCCGCGTTACAATCTGGCGGAAAACATCGATAATGTATCGGATGCCCGTGCAATCGCTGATATACTGGTGCCATCAGCACAGGGCGATAATAAATTTTGGACGGACAGTGCCGCTGCATTACTGGCTGCCTGTCTGATACGCTTTCCGAATCTTGGTGAAATCTACAATGCTATGAATGATCTGAAAGCATTGGCGCAAAAACTCGCTGAGAAAAAAGACGATGCTGCATTGCTGGCAAATAGCTTTATTGCTTCCGTCAGTTCGGATGGTAAAGTTGCCTCAAATGTAGTTGCAACATTAGCAACTGCGCTCACAGGTTGGGCATCCACTGATGTGCGTGATAATACTGCGGCATCAGACTTCGATGCGGAGTTAGTCGTCGAACAGCCTACAGTTGTTGTGCTGACCTGCCCAGGCAGGATGAGAGCAGTCTATGCCTCTTATCTCGGAGCAACCCTGCGTAAAGTCATGCTTGATCTGGATACCATTGGTGAACGCAATAAAGGTCCACTTCCAATGCCAGTTGGCGTGATCCTTGATGAATTCCCCACGCTTGGCAAACTGGACTCGCTCGTTGCCGATGTCAATCTCGTGCGTAAACGGCGTATTTCGATACTCATTGGCGCTCAAACCAAAGGGCAGTTCCATATGATTTACGGTAGTGAAGGTACACAGGCACTATTCTCAGGTCTGGCGACACAGGTTATTTATGGTGGTTGTGATGCGGATACCGCCGAATTTTATAGCAAGGCAAGTGGTACAGCTACTACCGATGCTAATGTCGATGATCCTAATAGCCATTTACGACAACGCCCATTATTGACTGTCGATGAAGTGATTACGCCACAAGTTGGTAACTGCACCATTTTTGCGCGGTATGTCGAAGCAGGCTTTGCGACACAAGTTGTCTTGAATGCTCGCCTGACCCGCTTCTATGAGCGTCAGGACTGGAAACGGCATCTCAAGGCAGGTGAGAGTATCGCACCGCTACTATTGGAGCGTGGAATTTCACTCAAGATTGAACCGCTACCACTGGAAGAAGTAAAGCGAGATAAACTGCGCGAAGCTGCTCAGTCTGCTATGAACAATGTGGTTGAAAAATCTGGCAACGTGCAATTTACAGGCTTATCAACGATGCGCCGTAACTTTGAAGAGCGTAAGGAACAATTGGAGGTTCAGTCATGAGTTTGAACAAGAACAAGATGGTACGCGAAATCGGGC
>CAYGTK010000114.1:0-13847 GCA_964352775.1 uncultured Chitinophagaceae bacterium | reverse complement strand
GCATGAGACAGAACACCCTTTTTGTTACAGCACTTTTTTTGTTACTTCCATTTATAGTGTTTGCACAAAGCGCAACCATAAATGGTACTATAAAAAGCCAAGACGGAGAGACGCTAATTGGCGCTACCGTTACTACTACCACAGCTACAACGGGTACCAGTACTGATCTAGATGGAAAGTACTCTTTAGATCTTGAGCCAGGATTAAGGACAATTGTGTTCTCCTACATAGGTTACGAAGATCAAAAGCGTACAATAAGGCTTTCAGAAGATGAAAAGGTAACCATTGATGTATTACTTGTAGCCAATAGCGAACAGTTAGACATAGTGGTGGTAAGTGGTAGTAAGTACGAACGGAAATTAAGTGAAGAAACGGTTTCCATTGAAGTGTTGAATCCGAACTTACTAGAGTCTTCAAACGCAGTGTCACTTGCTGACGGAATTACTAAAGTGGCTGGCGTTGTAGTTCAAGATAATCAGATAAGCATTCGGGGTGGTTCGGGGTACTCTTTTGGTGTAGGTAGTAGGGTTAAGTTGATGATAGATGGACTACCTTATTTATCAGTCGATAGAAGTGAGATACGTTGGAACTTTGTGCCTATTGAAATGGCAAGGCAAGTAGAGGTACTTAAGGTTGCATCATCTGCCATGTATGGTGCGCAGGCACTTAATGGTGTGGTAAATGTGCAAACTGCTTGGCCAACAGATGATACCCTGCGTTTTAAAATGGCTACTTATTATACTTTGTATAGCCAGCCTAAGCGGGAAGAGATAACGTGGTGGTTAGATGATGAAAGAGATAAGCCCTTCCGTATAGGTGCTTACTTCTCTGCTATGAAGCGATTTAACAATCACGACCTTGTTATTTCAGCTAATATGAACAGAACGGTGGGTGCTATTCGATTGCTTGATGAGCATTTTGTAAGAGCTAATGCCAAGTATCGCTTCCGTCCTAAGAATGTAGATGGCTTATCTATAATGCTGAGTACTCAACTATTCGATGCGATAGAAGCAGATTATTTCTTTTGGTCTGATTCAGAGGATGATGTTTACATACCAAGTGGTAGTGAACGAGAAAATGATAACGATAGAGGGACCATTAGTTCACGTATTCGCCGAACGGTGAACATTGACCCAAGTATATCTTATTTTGACCCTTGGGGGAACCAGCACAGTCTTAAGATGCGGTATAACTACAATTACCTTAAGTATAATGTGGCTGCTCCTACAATGCACTTGTTGATCGGTGAGTACCAGTTCCGTCGCCCCATCTATTTTAAAAACGATATGAAATTAACGGTTACTGCTGGGCAGTATACCGAGGCTGGAATATTGCGTGATCCAGATATTGGTGATAGGAATTTTCAAAATTTTGCTGGGTATGCACAGATAGATTTCGACCATAAAAAATTCAACACATTCGTAGGTTTCCGATTAGAGAACGTTCGCCTAGATACTGCCATTAACACATTGCGCCCAGTAGGATCATTTGGTATTAATTATAAGGCAACTAAAAGCACCTTTTTGAGGGGGTCAATTACTCAGGGTTTCCGTGTGCCGAGCTTTGTTGAGGTATTCTTATTTCAACCTTTAGATGACTTAGTGGCATTAGTTCCAAATACAGACTTGGTTCCAGAGTTTGGTTTAAATACAGAGATAGCGTTAAAACAGTCATTTAATATAGGTAAGAAATGGAAGGCTTATTTTGATGTAGCCTT
Organism: uncultured Chitinophagaceae bacterium; assembly: GCA_964352775.1. Classification (GTDB taxonomy): domain Bacteria; phylum Bacteroidota; class Bacteroidia; order Chitinophagales; family CAIOSU01; genus CAYGTK01. The sequence goes on along the minus strand of CAYGTK010000114.1, from coordinate 12,130 downwards.
CTTCTGGATGGAGTACTGGGAATTTATTCAATTTTCAGTTATCGTAGACCTTTCAAGGCAGCCTCCGTTCGGTCTTCAGGCGCAGAATTTAGCTAGAGCAAGAATAGCTGGATTTGAACCTACTTTGGTGGGTAGTGGGTCAATTGGCCCCGTGAATTTGAGATTTCAAGGTGGATATACTTACAGTTACGGTGTTGATCTGAGTGTGGATAGTACATTACGAAATGTAGGCAGGTTCACAAAGAATCTTTTCCGAGGTATTGTATCAAATGATGCAGAGATAGTTGACCCAATATTGAATTATCGCCCTAGGCACTTAGTGAAATCCGACCTAGAAGTAGAATATAAGGGCTTAATGGTTGGTACGGAAGTGCAGGTATATACAGTGAATGAAAATGTAGACTTCTTTTTAGCAGCAGTTATACCAGGTATAAACGAATACAGGGAACGAAATACGCAAGCCAAAGCTGTTTGGAATGCCCGTATATTCTACGAAATGGGTAAAATGGGGCGTATCGGTGTTATAGTGAACAACATCTTAAATAAGGAATACACTATTCGCGAAGCCCGAATGGAACCCCCACGTAACTTCACAGTTCAATACCGCATTAAGCTGAACTAGTCATTTCTTTCATGGTCGAAGTAAGTAATATTTGACTGACACATAGATAATTTGTACCTTCCTTAGATATACCAGAGGTATGAAAAGAATGACCAGTAAAGCCCTTTTACCCTTACTTATTTCTCTGCTGTTTTTGCCTTTATTTACTGATGCTCAGACCTATACCGATGGTCCGATAGAGCTACAAGTAAAGGTGCGCAGGTTCAATGTTACATTTAACCGAACAGATCAAGGTCTTTTAGGTGTTGGGTTTTCGCCCGACGACCTCACTTTTAACATCTGGGCGCGAGATGCAGCCAACTTGGATGGCGCTGGATGGCAGGGAGGAACTTGCCTAACGCAGAATTTTGACCCGCCAGCTTTGTCTACGGATTTCAACTATACCATGTTGAACTATACCTATCCGACCGCTACAGTTCCACAATTCTTTGATATTAGGATGGATAACTGGGAAGATGACCTTCCTACTGATGGCTTAGCAGGGTTTTGTACTGGTGGTAACCGTTGTAGTTTTCAAGGTTCACAGTGTTGTGGTGTTGTCATTTTTGGGGCGTGTGTAGGTATTCGTACAGGTGATGATGAGCGATGTAATGCAAATCCATTTACTAGCGGTATGGATTATCGTTTAGGTAATCCCTGCGAATGGTACGATCATGGATATGTAAGTGGTAGTTGTACAGGAAATCGCTACCAGCCCAATATAGAGTCTTATTGGCGATATACTCGTGGAACGAGTTGTGCTAATGCTATCGACCTCGGCACCTTAAATATTGGTGGAAGCCTATCTCACTTCAACAGTACTATTTGTTATACTAACAACTTTGCCAGCAGTCCTGGTAAGGATGTTGTTTATTCCTTTACGGTTAACAGTCCCATAGGGGTTACTGCCTCTCTTTGTGGGGCAAATGGTGCGCAGTTTGATAGTTACATGTATTTGCTAGATCCGTCTTGTACCATTGAAGATCAAGATGATAATGGGTGTGGTAACCAATCAGTTATTTCTACTGCAATTTGTACCCCAGGTACTTACTTTATAGTAGTAGATGCAATAGCTGCAAGTGAGGAAGGCCTATTTACATTGACCATTAGCGAAGACCCAAGCTTTACGTTCACTGCCAATGTTACCAAACAAGATATTAGCTGTAATGGCTTGACCAATGGAACAGCCACTTCAGCAGTAACTGGAGGAGAAGCTCCATACACCTATGCGTGGTCGAACGGAGCTGGTAATGTTACTGGCCTAACCGGATTAGCTACGGGAACTTACACGGTAACTGTTACCGATAACAAAGGATGTACAACAACTGGTTCTACCACCATTATTGAGCCTGCATTACTAACAACCACGGTTATTTCTGTGGATGTGAGTTGTAGTGGTGCTAACGATGGTTCAGCTACTGCAAACCCTGCAGGTGGGACACCTCCATATACTTATGAGTGGAGTACTTTCCCTTTACAGACCTTACAAACTTCTATTCTGCTTACAGCGGGCTCTTACTTTGTAACAGTAAGTGATGCTAATGCATGTACTGCAGTTGGTGTAGCAACTATAAATTCAGCTACTTCTATTAACCCAATTATAGATGCTTATAATGACATCAGCTGTAATGGTGCGAATGATGGACTAATAGATCTAGATGCTAATGGCGGTAACACACCCTACTCTTATATCTGGTCTACTGGTGATGTAACTGATGCTATTTCGGGCTTAGCCCCAGGGGCATATACAGTTACCATTTTCGATGCTACGAATTGTAATATCGTTCAAACTTATAACATCATTGAGCCAGCCGTATTAGTGGCAAGTATCGATCAAACGATTGATGCCCGTTGCTTTGGTTTGGATGATGGTTCTATTGATGCTTCCGCAGCTGGAGGTACTTTACCTTACACATATTTATGGTCTGATGGATCGGTAACAGAAGACATCATTGATGTGTTTGCTGGTACTTATACACTTACAGTAACTGATGCTAACGGATGTACTTCAGATGTATCAACCACTATAAACGAACCTGCTGATATAACTACTGCCATTGTAGTTGTAGATGCAGCTTGTTTTAATGACAGTACTGCGTCTATTGACCTTACGGTTAATGGTGGTACCCTACCTTACGATTTCCTTTGGTCGAACGGAGAAATAACAGAAGATCTAGCTAACCTTAAGCGTGGTAGCTATAGTGTGCTAGTGCTTGATGCCAATGGTTGTGTGGCCTTTGAAACGGGTGTAGTGAACCAACCACCAATTCTTACCACTACTGCCACAGTAACACCTGTGTTATGTAACGGAGGAACAACAGGAGGAATAACCACAGTTTCAGGAGGAGGAACACCGCCTTATACTTATAACTGGAGCAATGGTGCAGCTACCGCTGATATTACTAGTGTGCTAGCTGGCACATATACTCTCACCCTAAGCGATGCTAATGCATGTGAATTAGTAACAGATCATACCATAATAGAACCAACTCTGTTGACCTTAGCTATAGCTCAAGTTAACGATGCTAGCTGTTTTGGATTCAGCGATGGAGGAATAGATCTAGATGTAACTGGTGGAACTGCGCCCTATACCTATACTTGGAGTGGTGCTCAAACTACTCAAGATATTTCAGGAATTGCCGCAGGTAGTTATACCGTAACTGTTGAGGATGCTAATGCTTGTATTGATCAAATTAGTGCAGTAGTTGGCGAACCAACAGCATTATCTATTGCTATTGCTTCGGTAGATGCTACATGCTTTGGTGCTAGCGATGGTTTAGTGGATATTACAGTAAACGGAGGAACAGCTCCATATACTTATTTATGGTCGAACGGAGCTACTACAGAAGATATTAATACACTTACAGCTGGAACTTACAATGTGGTAGTTACCGATGGTAATAATTGTGTGATAAGCGATGGTGCAACTGTAGCCGAGCCTTTACAATTAGCCGCCGTGGAAACTATTACCCCAGTAGATTGCAATGGAAGTGCTACAGGTAGCATTACCCAAGTAGTAAGCGGTGGTACAACACCATATACTTTTGTATGGTCTACTGGACCAAGTACACAAGACCTTGCTAGCCTATTAGCAGGCAATTATGATGTTACCATTTCTGATGCTAACGCATGTTCTACTACTAAAAGCTATGTGGTTTCTGAACCACCAGCATTAGTAGTTACCATCGATCAAGTATTGGATGTATTGTGTAGCGGTGCTGGCGATGGTATCATCGATGTGTCAGCAAATGGAGGCGTAGCTCCTTTAACTTATGCTTGGAATAGCGGTCAAGCTGTGCAAGACCTTATTAATATTTCGCAAGGAACGTATACGCTTACTGTTACGGATGCCAATGCTTGTCAAGAGATAGTGTCAGCAGTAGTGAACGAACCTGCGGCTCCTTTAAGTGCCACTTTAACAAGTGTAGCTCCATCGTGTTTTGGTGCTTCTAACGGAAGTATTGATCTTACACCTGCTGGAGGAACAGCACCATATACCTTTTCTTGGAATACAGGTGATGCAACAGAAGACTTGGCTAATATACCTTCTGGTAATTACAGCGTATTGATTCAAGATGCTAATGGTTGTGAATTGTTAGAGAATGCTATTCTATCTACAGGGCCATCTTTAACCGCCACATTCACTACTACTGATGTAGCGTGTAATGGAAATGCAACGGGTACAATAACAGTTGTGATAAATGGTGGAACACCAGGATACATATATACTTGGTCAGATGGTTCTAGCAACCAAGACTTAACAGCAGGTGCTGGAACTTACACCCTTACAGTTACCGATAACGATGGATGTTCAACTTCGCTTACAGGTACTATTGACGAGCCTTCGGCCTTAACTGCTACCATATCAGGTTTTGATGCAGAATGTAATGGAGAGGGTGGGACTGCAGTAGCTTCCGTAAATGGAGGTACTTCGCCTTATGTATACGCTTGGAGCGATGGTCAGTCTTCCTCTTTAGTAAATGGAGTTGCCGCTGGCGATTATACCCTAACAGTTACTGATGCTAATAACTGTGCTATTACTGGTACGGTAAACATTCAAGAGCCTACAGCACTGAATTTGGTAGCAGCTTCTGCCAATTCTACTTGTAACGAAGGGAATGACGGAACAGTTACTATAACTGCTACAGGTGGTACACAACCTTATCAATATTCCATATTCACCAATGTTTTTCAAGGCACGGAAACCTTCACTGATCTTTCTGCAGATGACTATGGCGTGTTGGTGTTAGACGCGAATAACTGTCAAGCTAATGTAGATGTAACGGTAGGTGAGCCAACTGGTTTCGATGTTTCCTTCGCTGATCCTTTTGTATTCGTTACAGTAGGTACGGAAGGGCAATTGCAAGGTATTCTATCAGGTATAGATACAGGCGCGGTTGCTAATTACAGCTGGAACCCTTCTGCGGATCTTACTTGTATGGATTGTTTAGACCCAATGGTAAGTGTACTTGACCCAGGAACGGAGATCAATTATGTATTATCTGTTACAGATACTTTTGGTTGTACTGATACTGCTTCGGTAACTGTTGTTGGTCGCGATGATTACGATGTATTCATCCCGAATGTATTTACACCTAATGGAGACGGTATAAACGAGGTGTTGGATATTTATGACCTTGGAGCAACGCAAACCTTCGAGATGAAGATATTCGACCGTTGGGGAGAGTTAATATTCAAGAGTGATAATATAGCTACCTCGTGGAATGGTACCTCATTTGGTAAACCTTCTAACTCTGGGGTATACCCATACATTATTCAGGGAACCTACATTAATGGCGAGGAATATAAAAAGCTAGGAACTATAACGCTGATGCGTTAATTCTTATCAAAAGGGTTTACGTCAGGTCGTTTACTTAGCTTGCTCATACCTTCTGCTCTAAATATCATCTTGCTTCCGTGCTTGTCTTTTATGCCATCCATTACTTGGTGAAGTTTCACAGCTTTCTCGGTATCATCAAACAAGTTAGTCTGTATTCTACTGGCTATCATATCGCTCACTTTCACCCCTATTAGCCTTACTTGCCTATGCGGCTCATACATGGCTTTGAGTAGCTCTTTGGCTTTGTGTATTACTGGCAGGTCGGCATTAGTATAGGGTATCTGTACTTGTCTAGTATGTGTTTCAAAGTCGCTGTAGCGAAGCTTTATTGTAACGCAACCTATTAGTTTATCGTCCTTTCTGGTACGGAACATCACTTTCTCTGAGAGACCCGTTATAAGACTTTCGAAAAAGGTGTCATCATCAACTTTATTTGAAAAGGTCCTTTCCGCAGATACTGATTTTGCTTCGTGAAATGGAGTTATGGTAGTGCTTCCAATACCATTAGCTTTTTGCCAAAGGGATAGGCCATGTTTACCAAATATACTTTCCGCTCGTTCGGGTGTTATGTTACTTAGTTGCCAAACTCTGCTTATACCTAATCGCATCAGCTTGTCAACAGTCTTTTTACCAAGCATTGGTATTTTGCCGATCGGCATTTGTGCTAAGAAACTCTTTTCTTCTCCAGGGGGAACTACCTTTTCGCCGTTAGGTTTTGCTTCTCCAGTAGCTACTTTGGCTATCAGTTTATTAGTAGCTAGTCCAAATGAAATGGGTAAGCCTGTGTCTTTCATTATGCGCTGGCGGATCTGTTTTGCCCACTTTACAGATCCAAAAAAACGATCCATTCCGCTCAGGTCTACATAGAATTCATCAATGGATGACTTTTGGAATAGGGGAGTATCTTCTGCTATTATTTGAGTGACCATTCTGGAATGATCACTGTAACTGGTCATGTCTCCTTCCACAGCTATTAGGTCAGGGCAAAGGGCCATTGCTTGCCGCATAGGCATGGCTGAATGTACCCCGAATTTTCTCGCTTCATAACTACACGATGATACCACACCTCTTCCCGTTTTACTGCCAATGGCCACAGGTTTCCCCTTTAAAGCAGAGTCTTTCAACACTTCTACTGAAACAAAGAAGCTGTCTAGGTCTAAGTGAAGAATGGCTGTGCCAGGGAATTTAGGATACATTTTTTAGTATAATTGACATTTCAAGTACTATTACTAACGAATTTAGCAAATTTTCCTATATTTGGTGCTATGGATACCATCAACAAGAACATAAGATACTTAAGAAGACAGAAAAGCTATACCCAACAGGAATTCGCAGACCTATTGGGGATAAAGCGGCCTTCCATTGGTGCTTATGAAGAGGGTAGGGCGAAGCCCAATCTTACTGTGCAGCAACAGTTAGCAAGACTATTTGACATTTCCTTAGATGAATTGTTGACCAAAGACTTAGAGAATCCTTCTAAAGGGGAAGAGAAGAAAGTAGTGACTCCTGAAAAGTTGACGGGTAAGCATCTTCGGGTGTTATCTGTAACAGTTGATGATGAAGACCGTGAGAACATTGAACTGATCCATGAGAAAGCAGCTGCGGGTTATTTGAATGGCTTCTCTGATCCAGAGTACATTCAGTCTTTACCGAGATTTCAATTGCCTTTTTTGCCTCTGGGTACTTACCGCGCCTTCGAGATAAAAGGAGACTCTATGTTACCCCTTCCTACGGGATCTATTGTAATTGCAGAGTATGTAGCTGACTGGAACTCCATTAAAGATGGAAAGACTTATGTAGTCATTTCGGCTGATGAAGGCATAGTTTATAAACGTGTTTTCAATAAGGTAGAAGAGGAAGAGAAGCTGATACTTCGTTCTGATAATCCTTCTTATTCGCCCTACGATATTAATATTGCCAATGTGCTAGAGATATGGCAGGCCAAGCTGTTCATTACCGATGCTGCACCAGAGTCAGAAATGGGTGGTTCGCAAATGATGGCTATGCTTAGTCAACTACAACAAGAAATAAGACAATTGAAAAAGGGAGCGTAGTAATACTCGTTAGCTACCAGAAGAGCTTGATTCAGCAGTATTCTTTAAGATGTTCAGGAACAGCTCACCACCATTAAATGGGGGGATGGATATAACTATAACACTGCCATCAGTACCATATACTTGTATTATATCCTCGCCGATACTACTCTCATTATGGTCTATCTTGGTAATGTCCTTTACAGGAATATCGTAGATCATACTACCGCTGTAATGTATTACCCTACTGTCTGTAACTAGCGATCCTTCTTCGGCACTAAGATCTAAGGTATGATCATAATACACCAAGATCTTCTCCTCTTCATTCAGGATATTTCCTTGGGCTATTCGTTCCAATGCGTATTTCTGCATGTGGTTCGCTGCCATCACTCCTGGCTCCCTATCAGTACAGCCAGAGCAATACAACAAGGCTGAAAGTGCCAATGCTTGTACTGTACTAAATGAAAGAAAGCGGGTTGTCATAGGAAGTTAGTTTAAGTAAATATAAAAATTTACCATAGATAGACAGTTAAAGGGCATAAAAAAAGGAGGCCAATTTGGCCTCCTTTATATATCTAAGAGCTATTCTTACTTGATCTTAGAGGCTTTTTTCACCTTGCTCACGTAGTCTAGTTTCTCCCAAGTAAATAGTTCAACATTCACTTTTTTCTTCTTCCCGTCAGGTGTTTCAAACGTTTTGCTCACCTTCTCTGGTGTGCGGCCCATGTGACCATAAGCTGCAGTTTCAGAATATATTGGGTTACGCAATTTCAAACGCGTTTCAATAGCGTAAGGGCGCATGTCAAATATCTTCTCTACTTCACGAGCTATCGCTCCGTCATTCATATCCACTTTTGCAGTACCATAAGTATCTACAAAAATACCCATTGGCTCAGCAACTCCGATAGCATAAGATACCTGTACTAACACTTCATCACAAACACCAGCTGCAACCAAGTTCTTAGCAATGTGGCGAGTAGCGTAGGCTCCAGAGCGGTCTACCTTACTCGGGTCTTTACCACTAAAAGCACCACCACCGTGAGCACCTTTACCACCGTATGTGTCTACAATGATCTTACGACCTGTCAATCCTGAATCACCGTGTGGTCCACCAATTACGAATTTACCAGTAGGGTTAATGTGATACTTGATCTTGTTGTTGAATAATTTCTGAACGCGTGCAGGGAATTTCTTCTTAACACGAGGGATAAGGATGTTTACGATGTCATCCTGTATCTGCTTAAGCATTTTCTTCTCTGTGTCGAAATCATCATGCTGCGTAGAAACTACAATTGCATCGATACGAAGAGGAGTATTATCGTCAGCGTACTCAATAGTAACCTGAGATTTTGAATCTGGGCGAAGATATTTCATCTTCTTACCTTCTTTACGAAAGGCCGCCAACTCTATCAATAGTTGGTGAGAGATCTCTAGTGGAAGTGGCATGAAGTTATCCGTATCGCGACTAGCGTAACCGAACATCATACCTTGATCACCTGCACCTTGCTCTTCTTTTGATTTTCTATCAACTCCTTGGTTGATGTCTTCCGACTGCTCGTGTATGGCGCTTAAAACACCACAAGAGTTAGCCTCGAACATGTATTCACTCTTGGTGTAACCAATTCTAGCGATCACTTCGCGAGCGATCTTTTGTACATCCAAGTAGGTGTTAGACTTTACTTCACCTGCTAAAACTACTTGACCAGTAGTTACCAAAGTTTCACATGCTACTTTCGATTCTTTGTCGAAAGCTAGAAAGTTATCGATCAATGCATCCGATATTTGATCGGCTACTTTGTCAGGATGGCCTTCTGATACTGACTCAGAAGTGAATAAATAAGGCATATCTTGTTGTTTAGTCTTTAATATGGAAGCGCAAATTTACTAAAAGAACTAGTACTGAAGGAGTTCGCCCATTACTTTTGCCACTTTTTCGGCAGAAGGTAACATGGCTTGCTCCAAAGCAGAGTTCAGAGGAATGGCTGGAGTATTAACTGAACCCATAATTCGTACAGGTGCATCTAAGTGTTCAAAGCAGTTTGTAGCTATTTTTCCTGCTACTGCTTCAGCAAATGAGTTGTTCAATGTTTCCTCGGTTAACACAAGACATTTATTGTGTTTTTTAACGGAAGTAAAGATGCTCTCTTCATCTAATGGATTAAGTGTTCGTAGATCAAGTACCTCCACTTGGCCGCTGAATTCCTTAGCGGCATTCATTGCCCAATGTACCCCCATACCATATGTTACTACGGTCAAGGTCTCTCCATTATCTACCATTTCAGCATCTGCTTCTAGGGCGATGCGAGCCTTTCCAAATGGGATAACGTAGTTCTCATCTGGCTCTATCGTTTTGGCAGCGGCTGTTCCTGGTACTTTCGACCAGTATAAGCCTTTATGTTCCAGCATCACTACCGGGTTAGGGTCGTAGTAAGCAGCTTTCAATAAGCCTTTCATATCTGCTGCATTAGATGGATAAGCCACCTTAATACCTTTTATCTGTAGTAAAACTGATTCCACACTAGAACTGTGATATGGTCCACCACTTCCATAAGCGCCTATAGGCACGCGGATAACTGCTTGTACTGGCCATTTACCATTACTTAGGTAGTAACTTCTACTCACCTCGGTAAATAATTGATTTAGGCCAGGCCAGATGTAATCAGCAAATTGTACTTCCACGAATGGTTTACAACCTACTGCCGACATGCCCACCGTACTACCAATGATATAAGCTTCTTGAATAGGAGTGTTGAATACTCGTTTATCACCATATTTCTTGGCTAACAATGCAGCTTCGCGAAACACACCACCAAGTTCACCACCTACATCTTGACCGTAAAGTAACGATTCAGGATAAGTACGCATTATTTCGTCTACCGCATGTAGCGCGGCATCTACCATCACTACTTCTTTGCCGCCACTAGGATGTCTTTCACCACGTTCTTCAGTAATAGGCGTTTCAGCAAATATATGGTCAGTAAGCGAGTCTATATCTGGGTCCTCTTCTAAAAGAGCTTTTTCAAAGTCACTTTCTACCTTTTCTTTAGCCTTCTTTTCTAGCTTCAATAGGGTAGAAGGCTTAACGCCACTATCTAATAACTGTTGTTGGAATAATGGAAGGGGGTCACGCCCTGCATGTTCCGCTAAGTCTTCTTCTGATCGATACCATTCTTTTCTTACACCTGAAGTATGGTGATTCAATAAAGGGACAGTTGCATGTACCAAAAATGGACGACGTTCTTTTCTAACGGTATTCACTAAGCGTTCTAAAGTGGCGTGGCTTTCTATAAAGTCGGAACCATTAATGGTTACCGCCTCTAAGCCCACAAAACCTTGGGCGTACTCATAGGCGTTCATTGCCCTTATTTCTTTGGCAGAAGCTGATATATCCCACTCATTATCTTGTACCAAGTAGATGATGGGTAGTTGCTTTAAAGCTGCCATTTGGAAAGCCTCGGCTACTTCACCTTCTGTAACCGATGCATCACCTAAAGAACAGATAACAACAGCATCATCAGTAGTGTTAAGCCCTTGTTCTTCTAAATACTGAATGCCTTGTGCTACTCCCGTAGTTGGGATGGCCTGCATACCAGTTGCGCTCGATTGGTGAGGTATCTTTGGCATATCCTCGCGGATAGAACTAGGATGGCAGTAGTAAGTTCTTCCACCAGAGAAGGGGTCGTTCTTTTTAGCCAATACCTGCAGCATAAGCTCATATGGCGTGTAGCCAATTCCTAGTAGAATAGAATCATCTCTATAATAAGGAGCTACAAAATCATGAGGTTTAAGTTGGAAGGCCGCTGCTAGTTGAATGGCTTCGTGACCACGAGAGGTGGCATGTACATATTTGCTGCAAATGTCTTTTCGCTCTTCAAATAGCTCGGCCATGGCTTTTGCGGTGTGCATCAGCTCATAGGCGCGTAACAATACATCTTCATTAATATCCACCACAGGTGCTTGAATTTCCATGCCTTGTCTTTACACTAAAATACGAAAAAGAGGACCTACTTAACGGCGCAGTGTAGCACTTTGTTCCCTTCCAAATATCCTTCAAGCACATCGCCAATGGATACAGGACCAACCCCTGCTGGGGTGCCAGTGTATATTAAGTCGCCAGTTTGCAGTGTAAAGTACTGCGAGATGAAATTGATGATCTTATCAAAATGGAAAAGCATATCTGCTGTATCGCCTTGCTGTGCTACCTCACCGTTTTTGTGAAGCTCGAATTTGATACTTTGGCTATTGGGCAATGCGCTTAAAGCCAGCTTATCGCCTAGTACGGCCGATCCATCAAATCCTTTGGCTAGTTCCCAAGGTAGGCCTTTACTTTTCAGTTCAGTTTGTAAGTCGCGAGCAGTGAAGTCAATTCCTAGGTATACTTCTTCGTAATACTTATTGGCAAATTTCTCGGCAATGTGTTTTCCGTTCTTACAAATGCGAAGCACTAATTCACATTCAAAATGGATGTTCTTCGAGAATTCGGGAAAGTAAAAAGGCTTTTCGCCCTTTAATAAGGCAGTAGGTGGTTTGCTAAAAATGACCGGACTAGTAGGTACTTCATTTTTCAATTCCTTGGCATGATCGGCATAGTTACGCCCTACGCAGAATATCTTCATACTACTTCTGGTTGAATTCGTTCATGGCTCGGTCTATACC